>JAAHIA010000139.1 GCA_010671975.1 Leptolyngbya sp. SIO4C1
TAAAAAGCGCTTAGTAGCGCGTATTCTGACGACTTTTAAGAATCACTTTAAAGCTCTAGAAGTTAAGCTATCTTCTAAATAAACTTTGGTAAAAAAAGATTAGGCTGTCGGAACCAATGCGATCCGGCCTTCGTCCATTTCAGACATGAGCAGCTCCAAAGCTTCATAGTCTACGTCAGAAATATGACCCAACCGTGTCAGCTCATGGTTGATCTGTTTTTCGATATCGGGGGTTAATTGCTTGGTATGTAGCGCAATTTCAACTAATCGACGAATGGCAATAGGAGAACGCATACGGCTTACACTGACTCATTGATAATGCTTTCTGATGGTGACCCTGGAACGAAAGATTTAATTTTTCGTTGTTTTCCCCTTTCAGTAAAGGAGATTCACATTCAACTTATCAGTGATCTCTGTCACCGCTGTTGACTTGTAGTGAGAGCTACGTTTAAGAAAATTCACTTACTTGAAACTTCAAGAAGACGGCAGCAGAAATCAAGATTCGACAAATCAGCCTTAGGGTTGTGGGCAGTTTGAGTCTTCAGCGCTTACCTTCGAAACCATCCAGAGCACTCTGTTTCCAACGATTACTACGACTAAACCAAGAGCAAAGGTGATTAGGAGAAAAGGTATATGCATAGTTTTGAGTCTTCAGTGAGAGTGATTCGCCCGCTGGGTGCAATCACTGCTGCAAGCGCAGACAAATTTACGCAGGAGCTGGTTTCGGCAATTTCGTCCGAGACGGCTGCTGAGCTGATGGTAGATATGAGTGAAGTCGACACGTTAGACAGTGCTGGGCTGGTGTCTTTGATGAGCGCGCTGAAAACGGCGCAGTCACTAAGCAAGCAGCTGAGCCTCTGCTCGGTGCCCCCTTCCATTCGAATTGTTTTTGAGCTGACTCAGCTGGATCGCGTCTTTACCTTCACAGAGCCGCTGTCAGTCGTAGAGCCGGTTGCTGCCTAGCTTGATTACGCTACTCTTCACAGGCTTCGAAGGGGCCCACCGGGGCCTCTTTTTGCTTGCTACTCAGACTGTGTCCATCAGCTATAGTTGAAGTCTGAACAGGCGTTATTTGTGAATCACTGTGCCAATTGCTGTTGAAGGGTTGATCAATACCGAGATTTCGCGTCCGGCTCGCTACTTGGGCAATGAGCTAGGTGCCGTGCATAAGCCTTGGGAAACAGCCAGTATTCGCTGGGTACTGACCTATCCTGAAATATATGAGGTGGGGGCTTCCAACCTCGGTCACATTATTCTCTACAGCATTTTGAATGCCCAGCCGCGTCAGCTGTGCGATCGCGCCTATCTACCGGCCCCCGATCTGGCTGAGAAGCTTAAAGCTACGCAGACGCCGCTGTTTGCGGTCGAGTCGCGGCGCGCCTTAACCGCCTTTGATATTCTCGGCTTTAGCCTGAGCTACGAGCTAGGCGCCACCAACATTTTAGAAATGCTGAGCCTAGCCGGCATTCCTTTGACTTGGCAGGCGCGTCAGCAGGCAGGGGCCTGGCAGGTCGAAGCTGGTCGCTGGCCGCTAATCTTCGCCGGCGGACAGACGGCCACATCAAACCCAGAGCCCTATGCCGACTTCTTTGACTTCATTGCGCTGGGCGATGGCGAAGAGCTGCTGCCAGAAATCGGGCTGGTCTTAGAAGAAGGCAAAGCCGCTGGTTTAAGTCGCGAGGCGCTGCTGCTCGACTTGGCTCAGGTACCAGGCGTCTATGTCCCGCAGTTTTACGATATGGCAGAAGATGGCGCCGTCCATCCCAACCGCCCGGACGTGCCGCCGCGCATTCTGAGGCGGGTAGCCGCGCCGATGCCAGACTATTCGATTGGGCTAGTTCCGCACGTTCAAACGGTTCACGATCGGCTCACGGTAGAAATCCGGCGCGGCTGCACGCGTGGCTGCCGCTTTTGCCAGCCGGGGATGCTGACTCGGCCAGCGCGCGACGTTCCGGCTGAAGACGTGGTCGATGCCATTGAGCGCGGCATGCGAGCTACCGGCTACAACGAGTTTTCGCTGCTGTCGCTGAGCTGTTCTGACTACCTGGCGCTGCCGGCCGTTGGCGTTGAGGTCAAAAATCGACTGAAGCAGGACAACGTTTCGCTATCTTTACCCAGCCAGCGTGTCGATCGCTTCGATGAGAATATCGCCCATATCATCGGCGGTACCCGGCAGACGGGACTGACCTTTGCGCCCGAGGCGGGTACCCAGCGCATGCGCGACATCATCAACAAAGGGCTGACCAATGAGGAGCTGCTGCGCGGCGTCAAGACAGCCTATGAGCAAGGCTGGGATAAGGTCAAGCTCTACTTTATGATTGGTCTGCCGGGTGAGACCGACGTTGACGTGGTGGGCATTGCGGAGACAGTGCGCTGGCTGCGACGCGAATGTCGGCTGCCGGGGCGCAAGGCGCTCGGGTTCAATATCACCATTTCTAACTTTACGCCTAAGCCGCATACGCCATTTCAGTGGCATTCTGTCTCCACTGCTGAGTTTGAGCGTAAGCAAGCGCTGCTGGCCGAAGAATTTCGGCGCATTCGCAATGTCAAGGTTAATTTCACTGACGTGCGAATCTCAGCGATGGAAGATTTTGTGGGCCGGGGCGATCGACGGCTGGCCTCGGTGGTCAGACGGGCCTGGGAGCTAGGCGCGGGTATGGATGCCTGGTGGGAGAGCCTGGAGCGGGCGTTTGGCGCTTGGGCCCAGGCCATTGAGGAAGCCGGACTGAGCTGGAAGTATCGGCAGGTTGAGGCTGGAGAATGGAACCTCAATCAGGCCTGGCAGTCTGAGGTGCCGGCCGACTCTGCAGCCGCCGCGCTCGCGGCGCCTTTACCTTGGGATCATCTAGACACGGGCATCGACAAGCAGTGGCTCAAAGATGATTTGGGGCGGGCTTTGGCAGCCGCGACCGTGCCTGACTGCTCGTTTGCCGGCTGCTCGCACTGCGGCATCTGCGGTACTGACTTTGGGCATAACGTTGTGGTACCGCCGCCGCCGATTCCTGACTTTGGCGGGCATTTTCAGCCCAATCAGACGCGGGCTCAGCGGCTGCGCGTCCGGCTGGGCAAGCTGGGCGAAATGGCGCTGCTGGGGCACCTCGATCTGGCGCGAATGCTCGATCGCGCTGTGCGTCGCGCGGCGCTGCCGATTACCTTTACTGGCGGCTTTCATCCCGGACCGCGAATCTCACCAGCAAACGCGCTGCCGCTGGGCGCAACCAGCACTGGCGAAATCATCGACTTTGAGCTGACCGAAGCGATCTCACCGACTGATTTTCAAGCACAGCTGGCGGCGCAGCTGCCGGCCGAGCTGCCCCTCTATCAGGTGGAAGAAATTTCGCTGCAGGCACCCGCTGCGACTAAGGTGCTGGCGCAGGCCGAGTATTTGCTGGCGCTGAGCGCTGCCGGCCCCTGCGAAACGGACTGGCAGGCTTGGATTGACTGGGTGCTAGCAGCGGAGACCATCACTTACGAGCAAACGAAAAAATCGGGCAAAGTTCGCTCGGTCAACGTTAGAGAGCGGCTGTCTGAGCTGTCGCTAGCTGCTGCAGCGGCGCTACCAGACGCTGCGATCGCAAAGCTAGCTGCCAGCGGCGATACAATAGTGAGGTATGTGGGCAGCTGTCGCAACGATGGTACACTGCTGCGGCCAGAGCAGGTTGTCTTTATGCTGGAGCAGCCGGCCTCTCAGCCCATCCAGCTAGGACATATCCATCGCAGTCGGCTGATTTTGGAGTGACTCTCTATTTGGAGTGACTCTTTAAAAGAGATTGAGGCGTTAGCCATTCTTTAGCAAGTGTGAGACAGCTAAGATGCCTGGTATCGTTTCCCCCTACTGGTTACGGCTGATTGGTGCGGCGCTGGCGGCAGGGGTAGCGCTCAGACTGCCTGCACTGGCGCAGGTGCCACAGGCTGCCGCGACAGCAGCATCGCTAGCAGAGATCAGCGCTGCGCTGCTTGACCTGGCAGCGATGCCGCTAGACATGACCCCAGATGCGGCCACCCTGGCAACCGATACGCCTTCTGAAGACGCTTTGACGATACCCAGTCTCTGGTGGCAGCAAGATCAGATTGCGCCGCTGATTAGGGTCGCTCAAGCCCCGTCAGATGAATCAGCAGCGGCAGCGCCAATGGAGGAAGACGCGCCAGCGAATAACCTGGGCGATCTGATGATTACTGGCTGGATTGCTCGGCGCGCAGCGGGCGCGCTAGGGCTGCGTCATATTGATATCACGGTCAACCAGCAGGCCTGGTCTAGGCTCAACTATCTACAGCAATATGCCCTCATTAGTCAGCTGGGTCAGACGGCTAAAACTTATGGCTATCAGCTACGCCTGTTTACCGGTGAGTCTCTTCTGGGAACCTATGCCTGCAACTTTGCTCAAGTCGGCAACCTTGACTTTGGCGACTATGGCACGCTGCCGACTGAGCAGCTGCGTGACATTCCCTGCACTATCAGCAAGCTAGACTATCTAGGACCGGGCAGTATTCGCGGTCGTGGGACCAGCCCTTTTGGTCAGTAGCTGGTTAAGCTTAGCAGCCTCATCTTAGTAGCCTCGCCTAGCTCAGCTCAGTCCAAAGCGAGGCATCCAAATCGGGCAGCGGCTGCAGAAACTCACTCTGCGCCCTGACCTCAGCCGAGGGCAGCAGTAGCGAACCTTGCAGAGACGCTGGCAGCGTTTCTGACGTCAGAAAAATTGGAGAAAAGCCGCGAGTCGACAGCGTAATCTGAGTGGCGACCGGGCGCTGCCAGCAAAACTCTAGCCACTGCTGGCCTAGCGTGGCGGCCGTTTCTACCTGAGCTGGCTTTACCCAGACATCGCTGGAGAGGATCGTGCCTGCTTGAGGATAGACCGCTCGCAGCTGCGGATAGCGGTTGAGCGTGCTCAGTACATCGCTGCTCCAGCCAACGGCCAGGCTAGCGTCTTCGCTGATCAAAACTTTGAGATAGGTGTCCGAATCGTACACGCGCGTCTGTCGGTGCAGCGCGGTTAGCTGTTCGGCAACCGGGTGCTCGCGGCTTTGGCTAGCCTGCGCGATCGCGGCTGCATCGTTAATCGAATACCCTAGCGACTTGAGCGCAATTCCAAGCACCAGCCGAGGATGGTTAGGCAGAACAATATCGCCCTGTAGCTCAGGTTGCCACAGATCGCGCCAGCGGCTTGGCTGCCAGCCCAGCTGCCGCACCAGTCGCTGATCGTAAACCAGCATTAGCCCCTGCGTTCGATACGGTGCACCCCAAATCGATCCGCTGCGCGCCAGCTGTCCCTCGGCATTACGCTGCATGAGCTGCCGCAGCTGTGCCGGTAGCTGCTGCCAGCCCGCTGCCGGCTCGATTGGCTGAATCAGCTGCTGCTGCACCGCTGCGCCTAGCCAGTAATCACTCAGCGTGAGCCAGTCTGCCCGCTGTACGGCTGTTTCAGAAACCGGCAGCCAGCGTCGCCAGAGCGGCGGTGCCGGCTCATCTGAGCGCCACTGCTGCAGCTGCTCAAATAGCGAGGCCAGCTGCGCGCTAGCTTCAAACTCGAGCTGAGCTGAGGACGCCAGCGTTCTCCGGAAGGCTTTGAGAATCTGAGGTGACAGTGAACGCTCTAAGAAGCGAACATCTAAGGTCGGCTGGCTGCTGGATTGACAGCCGGATAGGCCCAGCGCCCCACCCGCTAGCAGTCCAGCTAAGAAGGTTCGTCTTTGCATCGCTAAGGCGTGTTTGCCGCTAGAACCGCCGCGCTTTGGCGCAATAGGAACTGGAAAACAATCGCAAAACAATAGGGGACTGCCTGCGCAGGCCCCTTGTTTGGAATTATAGCAACATTGCCATTGGGGCAATGGGGGATGGCGATATCGCCACAGCAGTGATCCGGTATTGCGACATCACCCTAGCGGCGGTGTGTGTGCCCCAGATTAATGGGGTACTTAGCCGGGCGCAGAATACCGCGCCTTGCCGCCGCCCCACATGTCGCCAATCACTTTCGGCTGCAGCAGAATATAACCTGAAATTGCAACCAGGTCGTCCTCAGTCAGAGACCGCATCTTCGGGAAGATGTCAGTGCTCTGAGTGCTTGGGTGCAGCTCCGAAATTTCGACTAGCCCATCGTAGGTTGTCGGATTGTGTAAGTAATCAACCAGCGCCTCTAAGTTATCGCGAGACGGGTAAGCACCCGCTAGCGCCGCTGGTTCTAAGCCCACGTTAGGGTTAGTTTTGGTGATGCCTTGGACATGGCAGCTAGCGCAGGCATAGTTAAACTGCTTCCGACCCTGAGCAACTTGCTCAAGTGAAAGAGTGACAGTTTCGCCTTGCTCGTTCAGCGTGACGGTTCGAGTTTCCTCGTCTAGTTCCGCCGCGATCGCACTGCCCACAAATAAATTGCTGATAAAAAATACAGCGGCTACCACCAGCCAGATGTATCTCTTAAACATGGTTCTCCTTAAAATGGCTCGCATATCAGACACGCAACACAGCCTGGAGTTAACCTAATAACAACGGTTGACTCTAGTATCCTTATCATGCCACTGATGGGGGCATTCCCAAAGTTTTCAGCAAATTCTTTGCGAGTTTGCGGCTAGCAGCTAGCTCAGCACGGAGTTGACCGAGTAGTGGTTTTGGGTCACCGGCAGCTGCGCTGGAGCGGGATAGTCTACTGTGGGATCGTCAATCTGATGCAGCCGAATCAGCTGACTCAGCGTTTGCTTGAGCTGAGTGCGCGGCACAATTTTATCGACAAAGCCGTGGTGTAGCAGGTATTCAGCCGTTTGGAAGTCGTCTGGCAGCTTCTCACGCAGCGTCTGCTCAACCACGCGCCGCCCGGCAAAACCAATCATGGCCTTGGGCTCTGCCAAGATAATGTCGCCCAGCATAGCAAAGCTAGCCGTCACGCCACCGGTAGTGGGGTTGGTTAAAACCGGTACGTAGAGTAGCCGCGCCCGGCGATGGCGCTCTAGGGCCGCTGAAATTTTAGCCATCTGCATCAGGCTGAGCATCCCCTCCTGCATGCGAGCCCCGCCCGAAGCGCAAACGATAATCACCGGTCGACGCTCTTGCGTACCGCGCTCAATGAGCCGAGTGAGCTTTTCGCCCACTACCGAGCCCATGCTGCCGCCCATGAAGCGAAAATCCATGACGCCGAGCGCTGCTGGTGCCCCCTCAACCTGGCCGAGCCCGGTTTGCACCGCGTCAGTGAGCTTAGTTTTGCCCTGCATATCGCGCAGGCGATCGCTATAGGCTTTGCGATCGCGAAATCGCAGCGGATCCTGCGGCAGAACGCTAGTGTCGAGCGGCTGCCAGGTTTTGGCATCAATCAGCTGACGAATTCGCTCATCGCTAAAGACCCGACCGTGATGTTCGCATTCGGGACAGACCATCTGATTGGCTCGCAGGTCCTTGGTATACGTCAGCACGCCGCATTCATCGCATTTAGTCCAAAGACCGTCTGCAATTTCGCGCTCCTGCCGATCTTGGCTGATTGGACCTTCTTTTTTACGGTTAGCAAACCAGTCAAACAGGGACATAAACCCTTACCCATCGAACTGCGTAGGATGTCGTAGCTGCAGCTCAAAGGCTGATAAAACCAGCTTTAGCTATCGATATCCTATCCTTAATCCTACTGGTTTCGCTGCCCGCTGTGATGCAAATTTTGTTAACTCCCGCTGGGGAAGCCGCTGGGGAAGAACAAACTTAAATAGCCCTGAATCAGGGCAGGACCGTAAAAGAGCGTGATGGCTGCGCCGGTCACCAAGAAAGGACCAAAGGGAATGGGCTGCTTGCGGTTGAGCCGCTGCAGCAGCAGCGCGCTGCCGCCAATTAGACTGCCGAGTAGCGCCGCTAGAAACAGGCTCAGCAGCAGCCCTGACCAGCCCAGCCAGGCCCCTAACATGGCAGCCAGCTTTGAGTCCGCACCGCCCATAGCCGCCTGATTGAGGGCAGCGCTCCCCAAAATGCGAATTAGCGACAGCAGCCAGAGCCCAAGCACGCTCGCAAACAGGCTGCCCATCAGCGCCGGCCCAACGCTCGCAAACGTCGGCACTGCCTGAGCAGCTAAAGCGCCGTGAAACAGCCATCCTGAAACAACGCCAATCACCATTGGCCGGCTCGGCAGCGTCATCGTGTCTAGATCGATCAGCGCCAGCACCAGCAGCAGGCTGACAAATAGCCAATAGCCCCAGGTCTCAACTGTCCAACCAAACCGCCCATAGAGGCTCAAAAACAGCAGCCCCGTCAGCCCCTCAACCAGCGGATAGCGTATCGCAATGGGCGCACGACAGTAGCGACAGCGGCCTCGCAGCCACAGCCAGCCCAGCACGGGCACATTGTCGTAGGGTCGCAAGCGGTGCTGGCAGCACGGACAGCGCGACGGCGGATGCAGCAGCGATAGCCCTGCCGGCAAACGATAGACCACCACGTTCAAAAAGCTGCCCACCGCAGCCCCAAAAGCAAAGACAAACACAGCAGGCAGCAGCACTTCCAAAATCGGCAATCCCAACTCCAAAATTAGACTGCCCGGTTTCTCCAATGCTCAGCAAACATTCAACCGCGCTAATGCAGTCCCGGCTCAATCTGACCTAGCGGAATAAAGCATTCGTGAGGCAGCAGCACCGGCTTATCACCAAAGATTAGCTTGCCGCGATAGTTAGACCGGCCAATCGCGACCCCAATTGGGCGCTTTACCACTTCGGGATGGACTTCATAGTAGGTGCGATAGATATGGCGAGCAGCCTTGAGCAGTGCCGGATCTAGCATTGATGGCGCCGGACCGACCGGCCCTGATTCCATACCTGGCGACGGCCCTGGCATCGCGCCTGGCGGCATGCCGTAGTTCGGCTGCTGGATTGGTTGCACGGTTAGTAACCCCACTTGTTAGCTAGAACTGTAATTGATTTACCCCTATTCGGCAATCAACCCGCTCAGGCCAACAATTCTAGAGCGCCGATTGCCACCTGCTTAATACATCAGTACCCTGAGATAGCTTTAGGTTAGCGCGTTCAGCAGCGCCTCGCCCATCGCCTGACACCCGACCGCTGTCGTTCCTTCTGAGTAGATGTCGCCGGTGCGATATCCCTGATCCAAGACCTTGAGAACAGCTTGCTCAATTTTGTCAGCTGCTGGGGGCTGATTGAGGCCGTAGCGCAGCATCATTGCCGCGCTTAAAACTTGGGCCAGCGGATTGGCCTTATCTTGCCCGGCAATGTCTGGTGCAGACCCATGGACGGGTTCAAACACGCCAGGACCAGACTCACCCAGGCTAGCCGATGGCAGCATGCCAATGCTGCCCGTCAGCATGGCCGCAGCGTCGGAGAGAATATCACCAAATAGATTACCAGTGACGATAGTGTCAAACTGCTTTGGCTGGCGCACCAGCTGCATAGCGGCATTGTCTACATACAGGTGGCTGAGCTCAACGTCCGCATAGTTTGATGCCAGCGCCGCGATGCGATCGCGCCACAGCTGAGAGACCTCTAGCACGTTGGCTTTATCGACCGAGCATAGCCGGCCCTGCCGCTTACGAGCCGTTTCAAAGGCAACTCGACCAATCCGATCGATTTCAGAGGCGCGGTAGGCCATTGTGTTTACCCCCCGCAGCTCGCCTGCTTCGGTTTCAAAGACGCCGCGCGGCTGACCAAAGTAGATACCACCTGTGAGCTCACGCACCACCATAATGTCGACGCCTTCTACGACCTCGCGCTTGAGCGAAGAAGCCTCGACTAGCTGCGGCAAAATGGTCGCCGGGCGCAAATTGGCAAACAGCTGCAGCCCGGCCCTAAGCCCCAGCAGCCCCGTCTCAGGCCGCTGGTGGCGCGGCAGGCTGTCCCACTGATAGCCGCCAATGGCAGCTAGCAGCACCGCGTCGCTCTGCCGGCAGACGCTCAGCGTCTCTTCTGGCAGCGGCGTGCCGGTCTCGTCGATGGCGCTGCCGCCAATCAGAGCCGACTGAAACTGAAACTGTAGGTCAAACTGCGAGCCAACCGCCTTCAGCACCTCTACGGTCACAGCCATAATTTCTGGACCGATGCCGTCACCAGGCAGCAGCGTAATGTTAAATTGCTGAGTCATCAGGGCGCTACGCTTAATTTCCAAGGATCCATACAGGGGATCTACCGGGTGATTATCATACCCTAGGAGCTGCGCCTGCAACGCTTCTTGACCTGCTTTTAAGCTGAGATGTCAACCACCTATCTCTATCTGCATGGATTTGCTTCTGGGCCACAGTCGTTCAAGGCTCAGGCGCTGCGATCGCGTTTCCAAACCCTAGGGCTGACGCTGCAGATTCCCGATCTCAATCAGGATGACTTTTCTCAGCTGACGCTGAGCCGTCAGATTCAGCAGGTCAGTCCGCTGATCCATCAGCCGACCGTGCTGATTGGCTCTAGCTTTGGCGGCCTGACGGCCTGCTGGCTGGCCGAACAGCCAGCTGTGAGAACTCAGCTGCAGCGGCTGATTTTACTAGCACCGGCCTTTGATTTTCTCGCGCAGTGGCTGCCACGCCTAGGACCAGCGGCACTTGAGCAGTGGCGCGATCGCGGCTGGCTATCGGTCTACCACTACGCACAGCAGCGCCAGCAGCGGCTAGACTATCGCTTTTTGCTCGATGCTCAGCAGTATCCCGATGCGCAGCTGCAGACGCCCGTTCCAACGCTGATTTTGCACGGCACTGAGGACGAGACCATTGCCATCGAGGCCAGCCAAGCCTACGCCAGCCGCCGCCCTTGGGTAAAGCTGCAGCCGCTCGCCACCGATCACGCCATGACGGAGGCCGCCGATGACATTTGGCAGGCCATTCGCAGTTTTTGCGCCCTATGAGCCTGTGCCGCTGATTTAATTAGAGATCGCAGCGCTAACTGAAA
>JAAHIA010000014.1 GCA_010671975.1 Leptolyngbya sp. SIO4C1
TGTAAATCCAAACTTTAGTCGGGTTAGGCATAGCAGAAAGCGCTGGCACAAGGTGTCATCAGAAGCCGCTGAGCAACTTCTCTCTAATTCATATAGCCCTTTCTGCTGTCGCTTAGTGCAGACCGCTCAGCTTTATTTTGGATGTCTTAACGTTTCTTGATGTGCCGCAGATGACTGCATCGAGAAAAACTTTCCACTTTCGGAGACCTTGCGCGATGATGGGAACAGTAGCGTGTGAGTAGAGCAGCCTGGTATTGCAATGAATAAGTACATCATTGGCGGCATTTTATCTGGCATTGCCATGCTCGTGATCTATGGAGCCACTTCATCAGATCGCGTGGTCAGATGGATGGATGGCGAAGATCGAACTGAGGCTGACTTTGTTAGCTACGACAGCAGCGATCAGCTGATCGCTCAAGTCGATGATGAGAATCTGACACCGCTGCAAAAGGCAGGTAACCTGCCGCAGCGACAGACATTTGCGCAGCCGACGCAGTCAGACGACATCACGGCGGCCCCCGCGAACACGCCGGAGCAGCCGGCTGACACCCAGACCCCTACCGAGGCCCAGCCGTCTACGACAGAGGGGCAAGGCTTGGTGGAGACGCTGCCGGAAGCAGACGACGATCAGCCTATTCAAGCATATTGGTAGCTTAAAGCCTCAGTAACTTTGATGAGCCAGGCAGATGTATTAATTGTCGGCGGCGGCGTGATTGGACTTGCGATCGCGCTAGAGCTGCGGCAGCAGGGGGCAACCGTCACGCTGCTGAGCCGCGATTTTGCCGCAGCGGCCAGTCACGCAGCGGCTGGGATGCTGGCGCCGCGCGCAGAGAAGCTGAGCGGTCCGATGCTGACGCTGTGCTTACGCAGCCTCGCGCTCTATCCAGACTGGGTGCAGAAGCTAGAGGAGCTGACTGGCCAAGAGACAGGGTACTGGCCCTGTGGAATTTTAGCGCCGCAGTTTGGGGCAGACGCAGGGACGCAGAGACGCGAAGCGGCAGAGAGTGCAGTTTGGCTAGACTCGGCAGCGATGCGCGCCTATCAGCCCGGGCTGAGCGAGCAGATAGCCGGCGGGACCTGGTATCCAGAAGAGGGTCAGGTGGACAATCGCGCGCTGATGACGGCGCTGCGGCTAGCGGCCCAGGAGCAGGGGGTTGAAATCCAGGATGGGGTAACGGTTGAGGCTTTTTTGCAGCAGCGGCAGCAGGTGACGGGCGTGCTGACCTCAGCCGGGCAGCAGCAGGCCAATCACTACGTGCTGGCCGCTGGGGCCTGGTCGAGCGATTTGCTGCCGGTGCCGGTGACGCCGCGTAAGGGCCAGATGGCCGCCGTGCGACAGCCCGAGCACCTGCCTCAGCCGCTGCGCCGAGTGCTTTACGGTGAGACTATCTACATCGTGCCGCGCCGCGATGGTCGGATTGTGCTAGGAGCGACCAACGAGGATGTCGGCTTTGTGCCGCACAATACGCCAGTCGGGATCACTCAGCTGCTGCAGGCAGCGGTGCAGCTCTATCCGGCGCTGCAGACGTTTCCACTGCAGGAATGCTGGTGGGGCTTTCGACCCGCGACCCCGGATGAGCTGCCAATTTTAGGCGCGAGCCACTGCGATAATTTGACACTTGCTACCGGCCACTATCGCAACGGCATTTTGCTGGCGCCAGTCACGGCTAAGCTGATTGCTCAGCAGGTTCAAGCCGAGCCTGATCCGCTGCTAAAGGCGTTTAGCTGGCAGCGTTTTCAGCAGCCGGCACCATCGAAGTCTTCTCCCCCTGTTGCTATGCAAGTTTTAGAATCTGCCCCCATTTCGACTGCTGCAGCAGCCGACGCGCCGCTGACCATTGCCGGTCGCACGTTCTCTTCACGGCTGATGACCGGCACTGGCAAATTTGATGATTTTGAAGTGATGCGTCAGAGCATTGCCGCTAGCGGCAGTCAGATTGTCACGGTAGCCGTGCGGCGCGTGCAGACCAACGCGCCAGGCCATGAAGGGCTAGCCGAGGCGCTAGACTGGCAAAAAATCTGGATGCTGCCCAATACGGCTGGCTGCGCCACGGCAGAGGAGGCGGTTCGGGTAGCGCGGCTAGGGCGAGAGATGGCGAAGCTGCTAGGCCAGGAAGATAACAACTTCGTCAAGCTAGAGGTCATTCCCGATGCGAAATACCTGCTGCCCGACCCGATTGAGACGCTGCAGGCAGCAGAGCAGCTCGTGAAAGAAGGGTTCGCGGTCTTGCCCTACATCAACGCCGATCCGCTCTTAGCCCGGCGGCTAGAAGATGCCGGCTGCGCTACCGTCATGCCGCTAGGGTCGCCGATCGGCTCGGGTCAGGGCGTCCGCAATGCGGCCAACATCAGCATCATTGTAGAAAATGCCGGCGTGCCGGTCGTTGTCGATGCCGGGATTGGCGCGCCCAGCGAGGCGGCGCTGTCGATGGAGCTAGGTGCCGATGCGCTGCTGATCAATACCGCGATCGCAAAAGCCAAAAATCCGGTCGCCATGGGTCGAGCCATGGGCTTAGCTGCTGAAGCCGGACGACTTGCCTATTTGGCCGGGCGGATTCCGATCAAAGCCTATGCCAGCGCCAGTTCGCCGCTGAGCGGTCGAATTACAGAATAGTCTCAGAAGGAATAGCCTCAACCATAGTCAATGGATTTTGCCAAAAAGCTGCTTGATTCAACGCGCGGAGTCTATTTGTTTGGCGCTACGCCGCCGCGACAGAGCACCTCACCGGAGAAAGTTAATGAGATTGCCGCTAAGCTCGCCAATCGACTCTCACCGCTAGCGCTCGATGCCATTAACCTCTATGATATTCAGCCCGAAACCAGCCGCAGCGACGAGCCCAGACCCTTTCCGTTTCTGCCTACGATGAGCCCCAGCAGCTACTCTCAGGTCTTACAGAAACTCATTGATACCGACTTTATTCACTACAAATGCGTGGTTCATCAGCCCGAAGATGAGTTTGCTGACTGGCTCAGCGAGTCGCGATCGGCGCTGCAGCACCTGGTGCTGGTAGGCGGCGCTAGCTCACAGCAAGACTACAGCGGGCCAACGCTGCGTCAGGCGGCTGAGATGGCTGCTCAAGATTTTACCCTTGGCGGTGTGACCATTGCCGAGCGGCATCTGGCTAAGGGCAATGAGCACCTGCGGCTGATTCAGAAAGCCAGCTGGGGACTGTCGTTTTTTACCTCTCAGGTGGTCTACCAGCCGCAGGCAACCATTCAGCTGCTGCAAGACTACTACCAAGCCTGCGAGGTACAGCAGCGAGAGCCCGTGCGCATTGTGCTGACCTTTGCCCCCTGCGGCTATGAAAAGACGCTCACTTTTCTGCGCTGGCTCGGGGTTGATATCAGCGCCGATACTGAGAAAACGCTGCTATCGGCCCCCTCACCGGTTAAAAAGTCAGTAGAAGTTTGCTGCGATAGTTTGCAGCAGATCTTAGCGGCCTGCCATCACCTCGATCTGCGCTTGGGCATCAACGTAGAAAGCGTATCAATCAAAAAAGATGAAATCGATGCCTCAGTTGAGCTATTTCAATTGCTAAGAGCTATTCTGGAAGGATTTTATCGGGATAAATCCAGCTGAATCTAGTCTGATGGGGCCAGGTTTCATTTCAGGAAGGAAATCTCTGTTCTGTAGAGCAGCGCTACACTGAGAGTTGTAGCGTTCTCAACCTGCAATCAGCCGATCGCTGCCTCACACTCTTATGCTTTCGCTGCCTCAGGCAAAGTCTCTTCAGGGCTAGATTCACTCAGCCCTAGTCATAGCAGCGACTAGGGCAGTTAAACGCATCCTCCCTTTTATGCTGCCTGCGGCTCTATGGCTCGCGGCTGCCCTGCTGGCTGCCACTGCAGGCACTCACTATGAATACGAGCGACGAGCCTCGAACGGTCGTGATTATCGGTGCCGGACCGGCCGGGCTGACGGCAGCGATCTATGCGTCTCGGGCGCATCTGCAGCCGCTGGTGATTCGCGGCCCCAAACCAGGCGGGCAGCTAATCACCACGAATACGGTGGAAAACTATCCTGGGTTCGCTCAAGGGATTTTAGGTCCTGAGCTGATGGCTCACTTTGAGGCCCAAGCTGAGCGCTTTGGGACTGAGCTGCGCTACGGGTCCATCACCAAGGTTAACTTTACCCGCCGTCCCTTTCAGCTTGTGATTGATGACCAGCAGCGGCTGCTGGCAGATGCAGTGATTATTGCCACTGGGGCCTCGCCGCGCTGGCTTGGGCTTGACAGCGAGCAGCGGCTGCTAGGGCGAGGGGTTTCTTCTTGCGCCACCTGCGACGGAGCGTTCTTTAAGGGGCTGCCGGTGGCAGTGATTGGCGGCGGCGATGCGGCCATGGAAAATGCACTCTGTCTGACGCGGTTCTCTAACCGGGTGCACGTGATTCACCGGCGCGATCGCTTACGCGCTTCTAAGGTGATGCAGAAGATGGCTTTCAACCACAAGAAAATTTCATTTATTTGGAATGCGTCGGTTAAAGACATTCTGGGTGACAAAGCAGTAGAAGCAGTGGTGCTATCGCGGGCTGAAACGGACGAATATGCCTGTCTGCCGGTCAGCGGCGTATTTATTGCGATTGGCCATCGGCCGAACACCGCGATCTTTCGGCCCTGGCTGCGGATGAATAAAGAGGGCTATATTTTTACGCGGCCCTATTCCACCTATACCAGTGTGGCCGGCGTGTTTGCCTGTGGCGATGCGCAAGATAGCGTCTATCGACAGGCAGTGACGGCAGCCGGGACAGGCTGCATGGCGGCGATTGATGCGGAGCGCTGGCTGCAGAAGGAAGGGCTGATTGGGTAATTTTGGAGTTTAGCTTGGGGAGGGGGGAGGGGGGAGGGGTTGGAGAGAAGGAATGGGCGATCGCAGCATGCTTAGATCTATGCCGGCGCGCTGAGCGGCTAGGATGCCAATGGCTTCGAGGTAGGAGTCTGCCATGACGGCTTTGATGCCGAGAGGGGCTGGGGGAGCGGCCATAGCGGTGCGGTTTTCGCTGACGGCGATCAGAGTAGCCCCGGCGGCGCTGAAGCTGAGGGCGGCGCTGCCGCCAAAGGCCGTGGCTGGGAGGATGACGGCGTCTACTTGGCTGGCGGTGATGGCGTCTGCCGCAGCGGTAACAAACTGCGGGGCGCGGCTGAGCCCGGCTAAAACGCAGGGTAAAAAAGTATGGCCGATTTCTTCAGCGGCGGAGCGAGGGGAAATGGTAGGGTCCAGCGGCAGAGGACTCAGCGCTGGCGCATGGGCGCAGGGGATTTGAAAGGTGCGCACAATCAGGTGGCTGATCACGGCTTCAGCGCCGGCAAGCGGGTCAACGCCCTGCCCGTGGCGGTAGCTGTCGAGGGCTGCGCTGCCGGTGTCGTCAGGGAAGCGGGCTACCACTGCGATCGCGGTGGCGCCGGCCTCAGCCACTAGGCGCTCGGCGGCCCGTAGCAGACTGCCGGGGTTAGCTAGCGTGCCCCAGGTGGCACCAGAATCGGCCTGCTGCAGAGTAACTTGCAGCGGCTGGTCGGTGACGACGTAGCTGGTCAAGTTGAGCCCCAGCGTGGCGCGGGCGGCGTCGGCCGCCTGCAGATGTCGCCCGCGCAGATCGCCCTCAATCGCAGCATCTAGCAGCAGGCCAATTCGATTTTGCTGCACCAGCTGCAGCTGCCATTGACCGCTGGCAAACTGGTCGAGTCCGTAGCCTTCGACGTAGCAGGCATTGGGCAGAGGCCAGTAGAGCTGAGCGCCGTTCAGCACGTTGGGATGGGTAATTAGCCGGTCGGTGACGGCCGCGATCGCGCGCGCCACGGGGAGGGCATCGCCGGCGTAGCCGCCAATCGCAGCGCCAATTCCGGTGGGCACAATCAAAACTGTCGTATGCGGCTTCACTTGGCTGCTTGCACCGTCACGACGGCTTCTACCTGCACCTGCTGGGCGGCCACATCGACTGCCGTAATTGCCCAGCGCAGCGGCTCGCCCTGCTCTTGTAGGGTAGACTCAACCGCCTGTCTGAGCGCTGCTGGCGACGTCAATAGCGGCACGGATAGCGTTACAAAATGGAGCTGCAAGCGGCTTTCCCTAGTTTTGAAATTGACCAAACTGCTTTTGATAAACCGTGTCTTCTTTTTCTGTCTCCAGCTTCAAATCAGACCGAGGATAGGCCACACAGAGTAGCGCAAACCCCTCCTCCTGAAGCTCTTGGCTAATACCCATGCCATCTTCTTGACTGACGCTGCCTTCAGTCAGCAGCGCCGCGCAGGTCGTACAGACACCGGCGCTGCAGGAATAGGGTAGCTCTAACCCCGCCGCTTGCGCCGCTTCTAAAACCGTCTGGTTGCTATCGACAGAAATTTGATGGACGCTGCCCTGATGGTGAATTTCGACTGAGTAAGTAGCCATATCAAAGCCAGTTGATTAGCGAGTTTTCAAAATTGGTTAAGGTTACCTTGCTAGAAAGTCGGCCAGCTATTGCAAAGCAGCTCGCAGAGAACCGCCTGTCTTAGCTAGAAACGCTAGCGTCTTTGGGAAAAGCCCGATCAAACTCGTCAAGCAGATCGTCCATCTCTTCTAGCGCTTGATTGACATCAATCCGCAGCGTCCCAAGATTAGGCTGCTCTAGCAAACGAACCAGGGCCTCTCGCTTAGCTCGAATCTGTTCAATGCGATCGCGCAGCGCGTCAATTTCCATAAACACCTCATCTGTAAACGCGTCCTACTATTCAGAATACGCAAATTTGCCCCTCTGAGGCTAGATCACTCGCCCTGTGAGTCCAAATCCACCGTAGTATGAGAAAGCATTCCCTGACGTTATACCCAGACGCTGAAATTCTATGCTGCGTAAGATTCCGCTTGGTTCAGTCCTGCTGACGGTGGGCGGCGTCCTGACGGTGATTGGCTTTGCTGCCTACTTCGCTGAGCAGGCCACCCTCAACCTAGTGGGATTTTTCTACGGCATTCCCATCCTGCTGGGGGGGTTAGCGCTGCGCGCTTCTGAACTCAAGCCCGTGCCCTATTCTCAGCCCACTAGCGACACCGTCCTAGCGCTGCGCGAGCAGCAGGCAACTCAGACCCAAAATCAAATTCGTCAAGACGTCACCCGCTTTCGCTACGGTCAAGAGGTCCACCTAGATGTCGCGCTAGAGCGGCTAGGGCTTAGCCCCAATGACAACATGCGTCCAGTGCTCAGCGGTCTGCGAGAAGAGATGCGCGACGGGGCCTATACGCTGGTGCTAGAGTTTGACTCGCCCTTTATGCCGATTGAAAAGTGGCATGCAAAACAGCCAAAAATTGAGACCTTTTTTGGACCCGGCATTCGAGCTGAGATTGAGCAGCCTAGCGACAAGCGAGTTGACCTGGCGCTGGTGACGGCTAGCGCTGGTCAGTAGCCGTCACCAGCGCTAGCCGTCTATTTTTCTAGCCGCACACCGTACCACTGCCAGGCAACGCCCGGCTCAACTTCAAACTCGCAGCCCGTATCGCGCAGATATTTAGCCTGAGCCTTAACCGAGTCTAGCTTTTGTAAGTCGCGCGGCAGCCTGTCCTGTCGCTTGGATAGCATCTGCTGCAGGCGCGCTTGCAGCTCTGCTGGGGTCAAAAACACCTCGGCTGCGCCCGGCACTAAAAGCACAAACATCTCTTCGCTGTAGAGCGTTGCGTCTGACATAATCAGAGTCCCTTCGTTCAGGTTTCTTAACAGAATAGATCAGCCATCAGCTGCAATCGAAAATCCGGTGATACTATGTAAGGAAAGATTCACCCTAATCCCGACCGGTTTACCGGGGATTCAGTTTGCCGGGGATTCAATCGAGTCCAGCGCTGGAGCGTCGCTTAGAAATCTAACAATAATCTAAGGATCGCTCACAGAGGTGAGTTGTCGGTCTCTAGGGTCATTAAAATGAGACTGCTGTCTAGAAAAAAATGAGACTGCTGTCTAGAAAACACGAAGCGTCAGAAGTCGTCATCTGGTGCTTGTCTTAAGTTTTTATTCATCTATCATTTGCGATCGCCCGCTTCATCATGGTTCAAGCTCCGATTAAATCTGCCCAATCCAAGCGTTCTAAGTTAGAAGGCATCAAAGAACGCAGCCAGTTCTTACTAGAGCCCGTCCTCAGCGAGCTACAGCAGGACACGACGCACTTTTCCGAGGATGGAATTCAGATCCTCAAGTTTCACGGCTCCTATCAGCAAGACAATCGCGACAATCGGGTCAAAGGGCAGGAAAAAGACTATCAGTTTATGCTGCGTACCCGTACGCCAGCGGGGCATCTGCCGGCTGAGCTCTACCTGACGCTAGACGACCTGTCGGAGAAGTACGGTAACCATACGCTGCGCGCGACGACCCGACAGGCCTTTCAGATGCACGGCATCTTGAAAAAAGACCTGAAAGCAACGATGGGTGCGATTATTCGCAGCATGGGCTCAACGCTAGGGGCCTGCGGCGACCTGAGTCGAAACGTGATGGCACCGCCGGCCTTGTTCAAGGATCGGCCAGAATACGTCTACGCTCATGAGTACGCGAACAACATCGCCGATCTGCTGACGCCGCAGACGCGCGCCTACTACGAAATTTGGGTAGATGGCGAAAAGGTAATCACTGCTGAAGAAAACCCAGACGTGATTGCGGCGCGACAGAGTAATGGCAGCGGCAAGGGCACGGTCTATCACAACAGCGTGGAGCCCATCTACGGCACGCACTACATGCCGCGTAAGTTTAAGTGCGCCGTGACGGTGCCAGGCGATAACTCTATTGATGTTTACACCCAAGATCTAGCACTAGTCGTCATTACTGACGAAAACCATGAGCTGCAGGGGTTCAATGTGCTAGCCGGTGGCGGCATGGGCCGCACGCACAACAAAGAAGAAACCTTTGCGCGGCTGGCCGATCCGATTTGCTACGTTGACAAGGCTGACGTCTACGATTTGGTCAAGTCGATTGTGGCCACCCAGCGCGACTATGGCAATCGCGTCAATCGCCGCTTAGCTCGGATGAAGTATCTAATTCACGACTGGGGCGTCGAAAAGTTTAAGCGTCAGGTCGAAGAATTTTACGGCAAGCCGCTGCAGCCGTTTAAGTCGCTGCCAGACTGGCAGTTTGAAGACTATCTAGGCTGGTATGAGCAGGGCGACGACAAGCTGTTTGTCGGCATCCCGGTTCGCAACGGCCGCATTTACGATAACGGTCAGTTTAAGCTGAAGACGGCGCTGCGCGAAATTGCCCACCAGTTTCACCGACCGATGCGGCTGACCGGCAACCAGAGCCTGCTAATCACTGAGATTGAGCCGCAGGATAAAGACGCCATTCAGGCTATCCTAGACCGCTGCGGCATTCCCTCTAAAGACAGCATCGATCCGCTAGAGCGCTATGCTATGGCCTGCCCGGCGCTGCCCACCTGTGGTCTAGCAATCACTGAGTCAGAGCGAATTATCCCCAGCATTCTAGATCGGGTGCGATCGCTGCTCACTAAGCTAGGGCTCAAAGATGAGCATTTCGTCATTCGTATGACCGGCTGCCCCAACGGCTGCGCCCGCCCCTACATGGCAGAACTCGGCTTTGTGGGCAGCGCTCCTAACAGCTATCAGGTTTGGCTGGGCGGCACCCCAAATCAAAATCGGCTAGCAGAACCCTTCATTCAGCGCATGAAAGAAGAGGAGCTAGAAACGACGCTAGAGCCTATCTTTGCGTTCTTTAAGCAGGACCGGCAGGCTGAGGAGAGCTTTGGTCAGTTCTGTGCTCGGGTCGGGTTTGAAGCCATTCGCGACTTTTCTGGCAGCTACAAGCCGAAAAAGGCCGTTTCGGGCCGGCGTAAGCACCGGATTGGCGTGGTCGGTGAAACCTACGAGCAGCTTAAGGCCCATTCTGAGAAAACGGGCATTTCTATGGCGAAGCTGACTGAAGATGCGATCGCGGCCTATCTATCGCAGCAAAGCTAGCCCGCTAGCGCTGTGAGCAGATAGACTAATATCGGTTTGCTCACAGCGCACAGCCAGCTTCATCTTTCTTCAGGTCTGCGTGAAATTTAAAAATCGGCCCAACCGCTGCTTCAACATTGACGGGGAAGAACTGTGGATTAGCCGCAGCGTTACGGTCCTACCGGTGCTCTTATTTGTTCAGCAAGGCGGTATTTTTGTGCCACTCAATAAGCGCGGCCAAGCGCTGCCGGATGAGGTTGGCAAGTGGGGCCTGCCGGGCGGCTATCTGGACTATGACGAAACAGCGGGCGAAGCCGTCGTTCGCGAAGTGTGGGAGGAGCTAGGGCTAGATATTTTGACGCTGCAGCTTGAGCATACGCTAAAGGGCTCGCTGGAGCAGCCAACCTACGTGTTTAGTCAGCCGCGCCATCGGCAGAACGTGACGCTGCGGTTTTCGCTGCTGTTTTTTCTGAAGTCAGGGACTGAGCTGCCGGTGCTTGATCCGCAGGTCGGGACTGACGAGGTTGAGGATGCGCAGTGGTTTGATTTAGAAGCAGCCTTGGGCATGTCGCTGTCGTTTCGACATGAGCAGGTGATTCGAGACTGTTTAGAGACGGATTTTAAGGAGTCTTTGCAGGCTGTGCGGTAGCTTCTGCCGTCGACTAAGGGAAGGTGAGCGGCTCCCCTGAGCGGCCCTACTCAGCGGAGCTTTGTAGCTCGCGCCAGCGGGCCTGAATCTGAGTGATCTGATAGACTGCCTCAAACTCAAGCCCTGCTTGCGCGTATAGCTCCGCTCCGCCCTGCTGCCGATCGACTAGCGAAATCACCTGCTCAACCCGATAGCCCGCTGACCGCAGCCGCTCAATCGCCTGCAGTGCCGACTGTCCCGTTGTTACCACGTCTTCTAATACCACCACCGGACTGCCTTCTGGCAGCGCGGGCCCCTCAATGTAAGCCTGAGTGCCGTGTCCTTTGGCTTGTTTGCGAACAATCAGCGGCGTCACCCAGCGCCCAGCATAGGCACCTACCACGCTCACAGCCGTGACGATTGGATCTGCGCCTAGCGTTAGCCCTCCCACTCCCACCGTGTGCTCTGGCAGCATCGCGAGCAGCACCCGCCCAGTCATCAAGGCTCCTTGAGCGTGCAGCGTCACCTGCTTACCGTTGATGTAGTACGCGCTCTGCTGACCAGACGAGAGCACAAAATCGCCCTCTTTATAAGCCGCCGTGCAGATTAAATCTAGCAGCGCAGCGCGCACCTGGGCCGGTGAAGCATGAACTAGGTCTAAAGCAGACGAGTCAGTCATTGGCTTTTAGCTTGAAGTCATCGCAAATCCCTGCGAATTTTACCTCATAAACAGTTGCAAAATTTAACCTAGCCGGTACGATAGAGACCTGCCATCGCTAAGTGCTAATCCGCGCTCGGGCCATGGCTTGATCAGTTTATTGATTTTTGTAGGATGGGGTACTATAGGCCCTAGCGTGTGAGGACTTAGGACAATGGGCATAAAGCTAACTGGTTTAGAACTCAAGGGCCTGCTCGCCGCAGCGGCCGCGATCGCAGCCACAGCGGTCACAGCGACAGCAGCAAAGGCACAAAACGCCATTATCATCGACGAGCCCGATGTGCTTGAGGTGATCGACGAAGTGACCTTTAACCACACCGGCAACTACTATCGCAACCGGACCTTCAACCGCCAGATTGACTATATGTTTGGGCCTGGCTGGTTTGGAGCGGCGGCTTTTCCTGATCTAGAGATGGATCGCGACGCCGAAGCGCTTGAAGAAGCCTATAAAGAGCTGATGTTCTTACAGACGCACAGCACAGCGACGATACGAGTGCCCGACCTACCGAATCCTTACGAAACGTCCGTTCAGCTGCTGCCGCTTTCACAGGTCGGCGGACGGGTGGTTGGCAGCGAACTTAATTTCGAGCCCTTGCCTCGCCGCTAGCTGTCGCTGAGCGCGTTTATCTATAAAAGCTGGGCCTGAGCGCTAAGAGCAAGCTGCTTTTAGCGCTTACCTGTTTAAAGCGACTTTAGGCGCTCGGCAAAGCAGCCGCGCTAGCGGCGCTCAACCCTGAAGATCTTCACATCCAGGGTACAGGAGTCGAACCTGTCTGAGGCGAATTATGAGTTCGCTGCCTAATCCGCTCGGCCAACCCTGGGAAACCACGCTCATTCTAGCTTAGAATAACCGTACTTTTAAGAATCATCCCGTATACTACGGGCAGACCCCCGACTAGCCAATTTCTCTAATCCTCCTAGGCAACATGAAGATTAATCCCGCGATCGCATTCACCCTGATTCTGCTCGCCGCTATGGTCGGGGCCGGCATTGTCAGCTCATCTTGGGGATATGCGCTCGGTCGACAGGCGCTAACCGGGGTCAGACAGCCAGAAGCTCGGCCGTCTAGCGCTTCTACCGCCAATCGCAGCGGCAGCGGCAGCGACTTCGTGCTGATGAAAGAGGACGACATTCTCAAAGATGTCAAAGCCCGCATTGAGGGTGGTCTAGAAGCAGAATAAATTGGAGTCATAGCCAGCCTAGAGATACCACCCTCTCCATGAATCTGCTTGGCGTTAGCCCTTTACGATTTTTAAATAATCTCTCTTTTCTCGGCGTCATTCCTCTGCCTTTGAGCGTTTCAGAAACCGTTTTACGGCTGCTGTCGGTCATTGTCCTGATTGCCCTTAACGCCTTTTTTGTCGCAGCTGAGTTCTCTATCGTATCGGTGCGGCGATCGCGCATCAATCAGCTGGTCTCAGGCGGCGATGTTCAAGCTAAAACCGTTCAAAGCCTGCAGCAGAGTATTGAACGACTGCTGTCTACGACTCAGCTAGGCATTACGCTATCGAGCTTAGCACTGGGCTGGATTGGCGAAGATACCGTCGCTATTTTGCTCTCCTTTTGGCTGGCACAGCTGCCGCTGACGCCAGAGATGACGCAGTTCCTCTCCCATTCGATTGCGCTACCGCTGGCGTTTCTGCTGATTGCCTATTTACAGATTGTCCTCGGCGAGCTGTGCCCTAAATCAGTTGCCCTGATGTATCCCGAGCAAATTGCTCGGATCATTGGCTCAACTAGCCTCACTATTTCGCGACTGTTTACGCCGTTTATCTGGGTGCTCAATCAGTCTACGCGCTTTTTACTGCGGCTCGTCGGCATTCGCGATCAGCGGCGTCACTACGCCAGCCTTACCCCTGAAGAGCTGCAGCTGATTATCAGCACTTCGGCTGAAACGCCGGGCCTAGATCAGGGCGAGCGAGAAATCCTCAACAACATTTTTGAATTTAGAGATGTTACCGTCGAGGAAATCATGGTGCCTCGCACGCGCGTGGCGGCGCTAGACGAAGATGCAACCTTTCAAAACCTGCTCGATGAAATGGTCGATTCTAAGCATTCGCGCTATCCAGTGATTGGCGACTCGCTCGATGACATTCGCGGCATTATCTACTTTAAGGAGCTGGCAAAGCCCCTATCTAATAGCCAAATTCAGCCCCATTCGCCGATCCTACCCTGGATCAAGCCCGCTCGCTTTGTCCCGACGTCGCTGCCGCTCAACGAGCTGCTGACCCGCATGCAGCGGCTCGGCCATGCCATGCTGATTGTGGTGGATGACTTTGGTGGCACCGCCGGCTTAGTGACGCTGCAGGACGTCACTGCCGAAATCATCGGCGATGTCTACGAGGTTGCTGATGAAGATCGCATTATTGTCTTAAATACAAGCACGGCCCTCGTGCCAGCGCAGACTGATATTGAAACCGTCAATGAGCAGCTTGGGCTGAACCTGCCGATCACAGAGGACTATCAAACACTGGCTGGGTTCGTTATTTTCTATCTGCAAAAAATTCCTCAGGTGGGTGAGAAGCTCACTTACTCTGACGCGCTTGAATTTACGGTGACGGCAGCTGAAGGTCCGCGTCTCAATCAAATACAGATCCGAGGCGCAAGGCTCAATCCGCTAGTGTACGGGCCTAGCAACCACGCCGCCACTAAACCTGCTGGCTCAGAAAATTCGGCTATTCCTCACTTAGACAGCTAGGAAATTGACACAAATCTATGAATAGAATTTGTCGACTATCTCAAAATAGTTAAAAGCGAAGGATGCCTATTTACCGGCGCTCAAAGTAATTGACCCAGCAGCGCGCGGCCGATGCCTAACTCAATGCTGACAAACTTGGAAATCAGCCGTTGTTCTGCAGTTTAAGAGATTTTTAATAAAAGGCCATCATGGTAATATCTGGTTGACTTTCAGGAACAGAAAGTTATCCTGTAGGCCAGTTGCATCCTACAGCTGCATCATTCGAGTGCATCTAGCGCCTTTAGCTAGCCGCAGTCGTTGTCCCAGTTACATCACCCATAGCTGAATAAACCGTGGTTCAGGTGAGAGGAGCCCTAGGCGTGCAAAAACAATCATCCCAGACATTGACGGAGGTTAATCTTCAACACGAAAAGTCACAGCTGATTCGAGTCGGTGTGATCGGGGTTGGCAACATGGGCCAGCATCATACCCGGGTTTTGAGCCGCCTAAAAGACGTTGAGCTAGTGGGTATTGCCGATCTCAACATTGAACGCGGGCTGGACACGGCAGGTAAATACGGCGTTCGCTTTTTTGAAGCGTACCAAGAACTGCTTGGCTGCGTCGATGCCGTCTGTATTGCTGTTCCGACCCGCTTTCATCACAGCGTTGGCACCGCCTGTCTTAAAGCGGGCGTGCATGTGCTGATTGAAAAACCTATCGCTGCGAGCATTGCTGAGGCTGAGTCGCTAGTGAATGCAGCGGCAGATTCTGGCTGCATTCTGCAGGTTGGCCATATTGAGCGGTTTAATCCGGCTTTTCAAGAACTGCACAAGGTGCTCAAAACAGAAAATCTGCTAGCCCTAGAGGCGCGGCGCATGAGTCCCTATTCGCAGCGGGCAAACGATGTCTCGGTCGTGCTTGACTTAATGATTCACGATATCGATCTGCTGCTAGAGCTTGCCAACTCTCCGGTTGTTAAGCTGACCGCCAGCGGCAGTCGCGCCACAGATTCGCCCTATCTAGACTATGTGACGGCAACGCTGGGCTTTGCCAACGGGATCGTCGCCACGCTGACGGCCAGCAAAGTAACCCATCGCAAAATTCGCAGCATTGCCGCTCACTGCCGCGACTCGCTGACGGAAGCGGATTTTCTCAATAACGAAATCCTGATTCATCGACAGACGACGGCCAACACGATGACTGACTACGGTCAGGTGCTCTATCGTCAAGATGGGCTGATTGAGAAGGTCTATACCAGCAACATTGAACCGCTGCATGCAGAGCTCGAGCATTTTGTTAGCTGCGTGCGCGGCGGTGATCAGCCTTCGGTGGGGGGTGAGCAGGCGCTAAAAGCGCTGCGGCTCGCTAGCCTGATTGAGCAGATGGCGCTGGATGGGCGCGATTGGAATCCCAACAGCAGCGACATTGCCGATAAGCTAGGGTCGCTGACGATGGTGGTTTAGGTGTTAGAAAACAGGCGCAGCTGCCCACTCACAGGTCAAGCGCTTGAATGGCCGCTCGAATCTGCTCGCACACCAGCTGGTTGCCCTGCGGGCTCAGGTGAATGTGATCGCGATAGAGCGCTGCTGGAGACTCGGCCTGCTGAAAGGCAGTCAAAAAGCTGAGATAGGGCAGATCGAGCGTCTGCGCTAGCGTTTCTAGGCGCGATCGCGCCGCTAGCTCGTAGTCGCGCGGGCCAGACGGCAGCACCTCACGCTTTAGTGGCGTCATGGCTAAAATCAGCTGTGCCTGATTTGCTGTTACTAGCTGCTCAATGGCTTTTACTGCCTCTAGATTAAACCCAACCCGATCGCCCGGCTCGGCCTGAATCTCTTTTAGCCCAGGAACTGGTGCTGGCCGCCTGAGGTAGCGCTCAGCCACCTCTGAGAGGGCCGAGGCGGGTCGCCGATCGGGGTAGCTGCGATCGCGCCCTACCTGCAGCGACGTTGGCTTTGTGCCAAACAGGTCGTCCGTATTGAGCACTAGCACCACTACCTGAGCCTCAAAGGTGCCAAACCGCTTGAGATAGGCCAGTTCGTTACGCGGTCCCCACGAGTTGGCAGAGGCATTCAGCACTTCAACCTGCTGGTAGTCGGCCGGCGACTCCAGCGACTGCTCCAGCTGTGCCGAGAGCGTCTCAGCCTGGTCGGTCCACCAGTTGCCGTTGACAATTGAATCGCCAATCAGCAAAATTCGCAGCGTCTGCGACGGGCGCTGTGCCGAAATAGGGGCCGTTCGCAGAGAGTACTGATTAATTTCGATGCGATTACCGAAGCGCCTGAGCCGCTGGTTGGGCGCTAGCAAATAGCCGATATCGCTATCCGCCTGATAGAGCGGTGGGCAGCCAAACCCCAGCAGTCGCAGCAGCAGCTCGGTCAGCAGCAGGCCGCACAGGGCTATGGCTAGCCCAATCCACACAATTTTTACGGCCATCCTTGCTGACAATCTCCAGAGAGCTATAGGGCGCTAGTCATTAGCCTAGGCGCTAGCCGCAGCGCTGTCTTCAGTGTAGAGGCCATTTTGACGTTCGCTAGTTCACAGACAGTCGTTCACGGCCAGTCCTTCACAGCCAGTCCACAGTTAGTTGTTCACAGCCGGCGGGCTTACTAGAGCTGTAGCACCGCCAGTGGCCTCGCCGCCTATGGCCTCGCCGCCTATGGCCTCGCCGCCAGTGGCCTCGCTGCTCTGTCTGACGCACTGCGCGCAGCTCTGTGAACACCACTCCTCTCATCCCCATGCCCAAGACCCAAAAACCTAAGATGCTGGTGGTTGATGACGAGCCCGATAACATTGACCTGCTTTACCGCACCTTTCGACGCGACTATCAGGTGTTTAGAGCGGCTAGTGGCTCAGAGGCGCTAGACATTTTGGCAGCCGAAGGAGAGGTGGCCGTGATCATCTCCGATCAGCGCATGCCTGAGATGAAGGGTACTGAATTTCTTAGCAAAACGGTGCCTGAGTTTCCTGATACCGTGCGGATTATTCTAACTGGCTTCACCGATATTGAAGACTTGGTAGAAGCCATCAATGCCGGCCAGGTTTATCGCTATATCACTAAGCCTTGGGATCCTGAAGAGCTTAAAACCGTGGTGACGCGCGCCGCGGCCTCTTATGACCAGCTCAAGCAGCGCGATGAAGAGCTGCAGCAGGCCGAAAAGCAGCTTGAGCTGTTTGCCTTTGTTGCGCAGCTCGGCCTGCAGCCGCAAACCCCCTCTGAGGCAGCCCAGCAGCTTGTGCAAGCGATCGCTCAAGTTCTGGGCGCTTCTCTCTGCAGCCTGCTGGCGATTGAAGCCGACGGCGCTAGCTTTTTGACAGCCAGCGGCGATGCGGTCAGCGCGGTGCCTGATTTACCTGCCTGCCTGCGCCAAAACCCGCTGGTACAGCAGGCCATTGCCACACAGACCGCTCAGGCGTCGACCGAAGTCGCGCAAGATCCGACCTTGGCTGAGCTTTCGCTCTATCAGCAGTCGCAAACGCGATCGCACCTCGTCGCCCCGATCATCTATCAAGGGCAGCCGCTAGCGCTGCTGTCTTTGCAGTGGCCGCAGGCCTATCCCACGCTTGGCCTAATGACTCAGCCGGTCAGCCTGCTCACCCAGCAGATGGCGGCTGCCCTCGTCGCGCTGCAAAGCTTAAAAAATGACGGCTGCAGTTGTCAGAAGTCGGCTCTTAGTTGCAAGCTAGACATATAGCTTTGCGCCGAGTGAAGGCAAATCATGACCAGCGTTCAGCCTAATGCTGACTCTATTCGCGATTTATTTGATCGAATTGCTCCCGTATACGACGACTTAAACCAGTCGCTCAGCCTAGGACTGCATCGAGTTTGGAAGCAAATGGCCGTTCGCTGGAGCGGTGCGCAGCCAGGTATGACCTGCTTGGACCTGTGCTGCGGCAGCGGCGATTTGGCCCTGCTGTTGGCCCGGCAGGTGGGGCCACAGGGGCAGGTGACTGGCGCTGACTTTGCAGTTGCTCAGCTAGCGATCGCGCGGCAGCGAGCCGCCCAGCAGCGGCTCCGCCAGATTGACTGGATAGAAGCAGATGCCCTAGCGCTGCCCTTTGAGACAGCGCAGTTTGAAGCCGCCACAATGGGCTACGGATTGAGAAACCTGACTGACATACCACAGGGGCTGACTGAGCTCTGTCGCGTGCTCAAGCCCGGGGCAACGGCTGCCGTACTTGACTTCCATCAGCCTCAGCAGGTCTGGATACAGCAGTTTCAGCAATGGTATCTGCAGGCTGTGGTAGTGCCGGCAGCCGAGCGCTGCGGCCTGACTGAGGAATATGCCTACATTGGCCCCAGCGTAGAGCGCTTTCCTAACGGATCGGAGCAGGTGGCGCTGGCGCAGCAGGTAGGCTTTGCCAACGCCGTTCACTATCCGCTGCTGGGTGGGATGATGGGCGTCCTGGTCGCCACCAAATGAACTGGTCAACCCTATGGTTTCTGATTGCCCCACCGCTGGTCGGCGGCGTAATCGGCTATTTTACTAATGACCTAGCCATCAAGATGCTGTTTCGGCCCTATCGGCCGATCTACTGGTTCGGGCGACGGCTGCCTTTTACGCCAGGGCTGATTCCTAGCAATCAAGACCGGCTGGCAAAGCGCATTTCTGACACCATTATGGGGTCGCTGCTGACGCCGGAGGAGCTGCAGAATCTGGCCCGACGGCTGCTGCAGACCGAGCGCATGCAGAGTGCTATTGACTGGCTGCTGCGCATGGCGCTCGATCAGGTACAGTCTGAAACCCAGGACAAGACAGCGCGAATTTTAGGCAACATTCTGCAGGATATGCTGGGTCAGTCGCTGCCGAGGTTACTGCGGGTCTGGGCCCGACAAGAAACTTTCTTAGAAGAGCAGATCAACCATATCTTTGATCAGGTGCTGCTAGAATTTCAGCTCAGTGAGGAGCAGGCGGCTCAGGCATCGCAGTGGATGCTTGAAGGCGTGCTGCCGCCTGACCGAATCCGGCAGCTGATTGTTGACTTTCTCACCGATCGCAACATTGCAGTCATTGACGAAACGCTGCGGGCTAAAACCAGTGGCACCTACTGGGTTGTGGCCAACCTATTTGGCGTGCGCAACGCGCTGGTGCGGCTGCGGGCCCACTGCCTAGATGAGCAGGCTAAAAGCAACGCTCGCATCGCTGAGCTGATCGTAGCGCTGCGGGTACAGCGGCGACTGCAGGAATGGCTGCAAAATTTTTCGCTGCAGGAGCTGCCCATTTCCACCGTGCGGCAGCTGCGACGCACGCTGCGGCAAACCATTCGCAGCTACCTGCAAACTAGCGGTGCCGACCTGCTGCAGGGGCTCAGCAGCTCAATCGACTGGCAGAAGCTAGCCAACCAGCTGCTGCTTCGTCTGCAGTCCTCCCCTGTGGTAGCCAGCTCGCTGGGCATGGTCAGCAGTGAACTGGCGCTCATCCTAGAGCGCTACTTGGAACGAGACCTAGAAAACATCGTGGCCAGGGTGATCCCCATCTTAGACATCGATCAGGTGATTATTGATCGCGTCAATGCGACTTCGCCGAAAGACCTGGAGGTAGCCATTCAGGGAATTGTGCGCAATGAGCTGCAGGCAATTGTCAACCTAGGCGGCATTTTAGGCTTCACGATTGGGCTGTTTCAAGCCGGACTGCTGTTTTTGCAGCGGTAGGCAAGCTGCAACCTGGCTTTTAGCCGTTAACCAAACCGCCCAGAGACATAGTCGCGCGTGTACTCTTCTCGCGGGTTGCTGAAGATGACCTGAGTATCGTCGTACTCCACCAGATAGCCCAGCTTACCTTTCTCCGTTGCCTGCGCGTTGAAAAACGCCGTTCTATCAGACACGCGCGACGCCTGCTGCATGTTATGCGTCACGATGATGATCGAAAACTGCTCTTTGAGATCCTGCATGAGCTCCTCAACTTTTAAAGTTGAGATCGGGTCAAGCGCCGAGCAGGGTTCATCCATCAGGATGACTTCCGGCTCAATAGCGATCGCGCGTGCAATGCACAGCCGCTGCTGCTGCCCGCCCGAAAGCGACAGACCGCTCTCTTGCAGCTTATCTTTCACCTCATCCCAGAGGGCCGCGCCGCGCAGCGAGCGCTCGATCAGCTCGTCCATATCTCCCTGATAGCCGTTGATCCGAGCGCCAAAGGCAATGTTGTCATAGATTGACTTAGGGAAAGGATTTGGCTTTTGAAACACCTGCCCGACCCGACGGCGCAGCTCAACCGGGTCTACCCGCTTGTCATAAATATCCTGGCCGTTGAAGGTAATGCGCCCTTCTACTCGGGCGCTCGGAATCAGGTCGTTCATGCGATTAAAGCAGCGCAGAATAGTGCTCTTACCGCAGCCAGAAGGACCAATGAAAGCAATAATCTTGTTGCGAGGAATCTCTAAGTAGACATCTTTAACAGCGAGATTGGATCCGTAGTAAACGGAGACTTTCTCAGCATTGAAGACGAGATTGGTTTTGGTCTGAGTGCGAATATCTTGCATAGCGCTAACGGACTTTTTGGAAACGGTTACGGAGAATGACAGCAGCAGCATTCATAATGAGCAGCACAATCATCAGAACGATAATGCCGGAAGCTGCGATATGGTGAAACTCTTCTTGCGGACGACCCACCCAGTTGTAAATCTGAATTGGCAGGGCAGTAAACGGGCTGTGTAAGCTATCAGGAGTGGACTGGATGAACGTGACAGCGCCAATGGCAATTAGCGGTGCCGTTTCACCAATGGCGCGCGATAGCGCCAGGATGGTTCCGGTTAGAATACCCGGCAGCGCCATCGGCAGCACATGGTGCCAGACCACCTGCCAGCGCGTTGCCCCCAGCGCAAACCCAGCGAGCCGCATGCTGTCTGGCACCGAGCGCAGCGCCTCGCGAGTTGCCACAATGATCACCGGTAAGATCAGCAGCGCCAGCGTCAGCCCGCCCGACAGTACGCTGCGACCGCCGGTAATGGGCTCAATCAGTCGCACAAAGGCAGCCAGTCCGAGCAGCCCGTAAATAATGGAGGGGACACCGGCCAGATTGCTAATGTTGATGTCAATCAGGCGGGTAAACCAGCTATCGGTCGCAAATTCTTCGAGGTAGATGCCTGCCCCAACGCCAACCGGAAAAGAAACGGCCGCGACGACAAACATCAGCCAGACTGTGCCCGCAAGCGCTGCCTTGATGCCGGCTTGCTCAGGCTTGCGGGAAGGAAACTCGTTGATAAACTGCCAGTCTAAGGTGCCTAGCCCATCTACCAAAATGGTAATCAGCAGCCAGGCCAAGACTATGATTGCAATAGCGGTCGCTCCCCAAGCTGCGGCTTGGAAAACCCGATCTTGGTTATAGCGTCCAGACAGGTTCTGCTTAAATCGAGCCGGCTGAGCATCCGACTGATTGACAACCGTCCGGGAGTCTTGCACGTCCATCTTGATAAAACCCTATTTGCCTACAAACTGCTGCCCGCAAATTATTCGTACTTTATTCGTATTTTTCTCGGAAGCGGCGCACAAACCAAAAGCTAAAGATATTGAGAACTAGCGTCATCAAGAACAGCGTCATCCCAACGGCAAACAGCGTTTTGTACTCGATCGTACCGTGAGGTGCATCACCGGCTGTCACCTGCACAATAAATGCTGTCATCGTCTGCACCGGCACCAGCGGATTGAAGCCCAGTCGGGGATTAGCCCCCGCCGCTAGCGTGACAATCATGGTTTCACCAATCGCGCGCGAAACTGCCAGGATTAGGGAAGCCACAATGCCAGATAGGGCGGCCGGCAATACTACAGACGTTACGGTTTCTCGCTTGGTTGCACCGAGCGCATAGGACCCATCTCGCAGGCTGCGCGGCACCGAGTAAATCGCATCCTCACTCAGTGACGCCACCATCGGCGTGATCATAATGCCGAGCACAACGCCGGCGCTCAGCGCGTTAAATCCCTTAAGCCCGGGAATGAATGTCTGTAAAAAAGGCGTCACTGTCAGCAGTGCAAAGTAGCCATAGACAACCGTGGGTACGCCGGCCAAAATTTCTAGCACCGGCTTGAGCACCTTCCTCACGCCCGGCGTGGCGTATTCACTCAGGCAAACAGCGGCCAGCAGCCCCAGCGGCAGCGCAACCAAAATCGAAATCACCGAAATCATCACCGTGGCGCTAATCAGCACCATAATGCCAAACTGCTTACTGGAAAACAGTGGCGTCCAGCGCGTGTCGGTTAAAAAGCTCCAGATTGAGATCTCTTGAAAAAAGGCAATCGTCTCAAAAATCAGCGTTGCCACAATGCCCAGGGTGGTTGCAATTGAAATTGCTGCAAACGCACCGCAGATAAATTTGACAATATTTTGCACCAGCTTGGCGCGATCGCGATTGGGGCTCCAAGCACCTGGAGCAATATCAATCGGTGCCTCAGCAGTCATTCCTCGTAACCCTCGAAACAAACTATTGGCGATTCCCAGTCCGGCGCTTTATGGCGAAAACCTAGCCTGCTAGCTCAAAGCGCAACTTAAGCTGCCGTCAATCAAGCGCAAACTTAATCGGGGCAAACTTAACTGGTGCAAGCCTAATCAGTGTAAATCTAAAAGCGTACAGTCCCTAAAGGGCGTCGGGATGAACCACGCAGGTGGCCCATCCCGCACCGGGCTAGCGGCTCAGCCTAGAGGTTGGTCGGATCGGAGCCTAGCTTTTCTTCATCGATGCGGCCCTTGGCCCGAGCTAAAGCATCGTCAGGCAGGTTGATGTAGCCAGCATCCTTAATCAGCTCGCTACTGGCCTGCTCTAGCTGGAAGTCAACAAAGGCTTGCACCTGAGGCTTGGTATCGTATGCTTCCTTCTGCACATAGAAGAACAGCGGCCGAGACATCGGGTTGTAAGAGCCATCGGCAATGGTCTCAAACGAAGGCTCAATGCATTCACCGGCTTCGTTTTCGATAGCAACGGCCTCTAGCACCCCCTGATTCTCTTCGTAGTAGGCATAGCCAAAGTAGCCTAGCGCTCCCGGATCAGACTCTACGCCAGTGACAATGACGTTGTCATCTTCGCTAGCGGTATAGTCGCCTCGGCTGGCGCCCTCTTCCCCGTTCACCTCGTCAGTGAAGTAGTCAAAGGTACCTGAATCGGTACCGGGGCCATAGAGACCCAGCGGCTGCTCAGGGAAAGACGGATCAACCTGATTCCAGCTTGTCACCGAGCCTTCTGCCTCGGGGGACCACATGGCGCTGAGCTGATCAACGGTTAAGCATTGAGCCCAATCATTCTCGGGATTAGTCACCACGGTGATGCCATCATAGGCAATCGGTATCTCAATGAATTCGATACCTGCTGCTTCGCAATTTTGAATTTCCTCTTCCTTAATGGGACGAGAGGCGTTCGAAATATCGGTCTCACCAGCGCAGAACTTTTTGAAACCACCGCCAGAGCCAGAAACGCCAATCGTGACGTTTGCGCTCGGGTTAGCGGCCATAAATTCCTCAGCCATCGCCTCGGAAATTGGAAAGACCGTACTCGATCCATCAACTAGCACATCTCCCTCAACGCCGGATGCAGAATCGGTGCCGCTAGCTGCAACATCGCCTTCACCGCCTGCTGTCGTTGCTGTGTCACTGCCGCCACAGGCTGCTAAACCAGCCATCAGCGCAATGAGCGAAACTGAATAAGCAAACCGCATTTTACGTGCCTTGAATATCATAGAACTGTGTCACTCCCTCACCAGATTAAAAAATGCCTGCGGCATTCTAATTCTGATGGAAAAGTAGCTTTTGAAAGTAAAGGCTAGGTTAAGGAAAAAGTTAAAAGGACTTCAAGCTAACATACGCTTTCTGGCAGATGCTGTATTTCGGAACACCTATTATTTGTATTCTGGGTCACTGATTTAGGCCGCTGTGTCAATAGCAACAGGAAGACCGAATATGTACTGTGTCATTTATGATGGGCTATGCAATCTCTGCGTAACGCTAGTCAAACTGCTTGAAATGCTGGATGGCGGCAGTCAGTTTCGCTACGTGCCGATGCAGGATGAAGCCACGCTGCAGACTTACCGGGTGAGCGCGGCCGACTGCGAGCTCGGCATGATTTTAATTGATCAGCAGCATCCGGAGCGCCGCTGGCAGGGCAGCGATGCCGCCGAAGAAATCGGTAAGATTTTACCGCTAGGGGCTATTTTCGTAGCCGCCTATCGAGCGCTACCGGGCCTGAAGCGAGCCGGCGATCGCATCTACGCTTTCATTCGAGACAACCGCTATCAGATCTTTGGCAAGCGACAGCAGGTCTACCAGTCAGCGCATCCTCTCTGCACCGATCGCTGCGATCGCTACTTTTCACCAACCCCCTCCGCAGACGCTACGGCCCCGAAAAAATCGCCTCGTTCAGATCGCGCCGGCTGAGCGAATATTTGAAGCCGCGCTGAATGTCGCTGCCGTCGTTTGCCGCCCTGAGGTAGCGCACTACGATCGAATCAACTTCTAGCAAAATTTCAGCCTCCCAAGCCGTGCGCTCAATCCGCCACTGGTTAAGCGCGGTCGCATCTTGCTGACAGCCCCGCTCGCTCAGCCAGGCTTCGATATCGGGCAGCGTATGGTTGTAGAGCGGCGTTTCAGCAGCGGGCAGTGAGGTATAGGGCATGGTGTTAGGAAGGTGAGGAAGATGACGCGGGAGAGAGAGGGGTCGGCCTGATGCTGGCTGGGGGCGCAGGGCTGCGAACTTCTTCAGCAGCGGGCAGCGAGGAGAAGGCGGGCAGCTGGTCGCCTTTAGTAAAGCCAACTAGCACTACCAGGGCAAGGCAGGCAGCAAAGGTAACGCCCAGAATAAACAGGGCAAAGATTTCGCCAGCAGACAGGGGACGATCGGTTGGATCTAGATAGAGGTGATTGGACTGGTAGGGCCGCTTTTGACTAACGGGCTGATCGAGATGAGTGGGCACCTGCATGACGTGGATGCGAGAATAGCCAATCTGCTGATCGTAGAGCAGGCGCTTTTCAGGGCTGCTAAGCGTGGCGTAGGCCTCGTTGAGAATTTGAAACTTGCGCGTGGCGATCGCGCCGGGCAGCTCGGTGGTATCAGGATGATAGAGCTTGCTCAGGTCGCGGTAAGCACGACGAATTTGCTGCACCGAGGCGTTTGGCTTCAGCCCGAGCAGTTCGTAGTAGGTTTTAGGCGTAGGAGAGGCGTTCGACATCTGGCAGCTAAGCGGCTTCCCAACAGTGAGCTCCGCGCGTGAGGCGAATCTGAGCCAGCGTAAAGACGACCGGAATGATCCTGGCATAGTTGGCAGAGATCGCCCGCCAGCCTAAATCGGCGAAGAACCACGTCCACATAGCCGGACCGAGAACTGCCAGAGCACCGCGCACGGCGCTGTAGCGAGCAGCGTTGAGCACCATCCCGCGCGAGGCCAGCTGCAGCGCCGTGCGACTTTGCACTTTGGCCGCAATGCCGGCTGCGCCCTTAAGCGTCTGCTGTGCTACCTGATAGCGAGCTAGGTGTAGGGCAAACTGTCGCGCAATCTGCTGCAGCAGCCAAGGCCTCAGCATCGAACTCACAGCCAGCGCGCCGCTGCCTTTGAGCAGCAGCCCTACCGGGTCAGCCTTGAGCGCAGGCACCTGCTGCGTCAGCGCCAGCGCTGCCGGATCTGAGAGGGCCAGCGACTGCTCAATCTGCTGCCGAATCTGCCGCTGCAGCTGCTGCCGCTCGCGCTCGGACAGCTTTTGCCAGGTCTGCTCCATCAGCTTGAGGAACAGCTCTGCTTCGAGGTCAGCCGTAGACAGCGAGCTATCGTAAGTTAGCTTAAGGCGAGCGCAAATCTGAATGAGCACCTGCCGATAGGTCAGCCGCTGCGTACGACGCTGCAGCACGGTTAGACCGTCAGCGGCTAAAAACCGAAAGCGATGGTCGAGCCGATCAAGCCAGTCGGCGCGATCGCAGCTCTGAACTGCCGCAGGATCGGGCGTATAGAGATAGTCAAGCGGATTAAACTTAGGCCGAAACAAAATTTCAGTAATGGCCTGTAACTCCTCTGGATTAGCCAGCTCTAGGCCGCTTCTGAATTCATCCACGGGTTGCCTCACTGCCCACATACGACAATCTGTTCCTTATTCTACCTATATCCCTAATCAAGTGCGGGAAAATACAAGCATGTTTCCTGTAGGGCGATTGGCATGGATGATGTGGCCATCATTGGCGCTGGGCTAGCTGGGCTAACCTGCGGGCTGGCGCTGCAGCGAGCTGGCTATGCGGTCATTTGGCTCGATAAATCGCGCGGCCTAGGCGGTCGCTTGGCCACCCGCCGCCTGCACAATACCCGCGTCGATCACGGCGTTCGCTACTGGGCCCCGTCCCACCCCAAGCTGCGATCGCTCAGCCAGCAGCTAGTAGAGCAGGGCGTCCTCCAGCCCTGGCCGGTGCAGCGCTACCAGCAGCAGCAGGGTCGACTCGTGCCGCAGCCGCTCGCTCAGCCCGTCTATAGCGCCGAGCTGGGCCTGAACGCGATCGCTAAGGCGCTGGCAGCTCAGGCCGAACCGCAGGCCGATGGCTTCTACCGACAGCATCGTGCGATCGCGCTGCAGCAGACTGACGCCTGGCAAATTACCTGCGAAACGCCAGAAGGTAGCCGGCAGCTGAGCGCTCGGGCCGTGGTGATGGCGCTTCCTGCGCCGCAAATTTTGCCGCTGCTGGCAGATCAGGTGGCCCAGCCGCAGCTGGCGGCGCTGCGCGCGGTTGACTACGCGCCCTCTTTGAGCCTGATGGCCGGGTTTAGCCACCGGCTAGATCTCAATGCTGAAGCCTGGATGATCGAGCCCGCCCGCTCAAGCCCGATTGACTGGATTGGCCTAGACAGCAGCAAGCGAGGAGCGGATGCACCGCCGGCGCTGGTGCTGCAGAGCCGCGCTGACTTTGCTGCCCTGTACCTCGATGCGCCTGACTTACAAACAGCGGTGCCGCCGCTGCTGCAGGCGGCTCAGCAGGTGCTAAGCGACTTCTCTATACCCACCTGGTGGCAGATTCACCGCTGGCGCTACGCCTTTGTGCAGCGGGCCTATCCAGCCGCTGCCATGACGTTTGATGACCGACCGCTGGTCTGCTGCGGTGACTGGTGTCAGGCCCCAGACAGCGCCTGGCGCAACCTAGATGCAGCCTACGCATCTGGGATCGCGGCAGCCGAGGCAGTGTGTCATTTGATATCGGTGGCTCCATAGGGCTCCCAGCGATTCGATACGATTAACTCGGCGGGTGGGATCAAGCACAATTTGGTTGCTTCTTAAATTCCGCTTAATTTAGTTTTAAAAAGGGCCTAACTGCAGTTGCAGCACGAGGAACAGCGGTCATGTCAGCTTCGTTGAAAAGCCAATCTCGCCTGTTGAAACGCGTTTTAGCCAACCCTGACTGCCTGGGGGCCTACGCGCATCGAACAGTACAGAAGCATTTTAAGAAAGCCATCAAGCAGAAGCGCCGTGTTCTCAAAGATACTGACCCAGAAGCGCTGCATCAGATGCGGGTAGGGCTGCGACGGCTGCGCGCAGCTATTGAGCTGTTCGATCACGCGGTTGATTTGCCAGCACCGCTGCGCGATCGCAGCCTGGCTAAAATTGCCAGACGCTTGGGTGGCGTCCGCGACCTCGACGTGCTGCTGCTGTGGCTGCAAAATTTTTGCCAAACAACCGAACTCAGCGACGCCGAACAAACGGCCTTACAGAGGGTAGAAGCTGACATTCACCAGCAGCGGCAAAAGCGATTTCGCCGGATGCGCCGCGAGCTGAAGCGCGATCGCTATGCCGACTGGGTCGAAGCGACCCAGCAGTGGCTAGCCGAGCCGCGCTACCGACTGCCGGCGCTGATTCCCATTGAGCTGGTGGCCCCTGATTTGCTGCTGCCGCTCGTTGGCGAAATGCTGCAGCATCCCGGCTGGCTAGTGGGCACCGCACAGACGCAGCCGCTGCGACCGCTCAAGCGCATGAGCCTGCAGCAGATCAATCGCTGCTTAGCGGCGCAGAGCGACCTGCTACACGATCTGCGCAAGCGAATGAAGCACCTGCGCTATCAGTCAGAATTTTTTATAGATCTCTATACGCCTGCCTATGCCGCGCTGGTCAAAGACTTTCGTCAGCTGCAGGACACGCTGGGCAGCCTGCAGGATGAAGCCGTCATCAGCGACTGCTTGGCCCAGACGCTAGGGTCGACCTGGGCTGAGCAGGTACCGTCGCTGGCCCAGTTTTTTACGCAAGAGCGGCGGCAGCTGTGGAAAGCGTGGCAGGCCATGCAGGCGCAGTATCTAGATCCGGCATTTCGGCAGCAGCTGCGGCAAGCGATGCTGCGATCGCGCGAGGCTATGTCAGCTTAGCAGGACAAGCCTCTAGGGTAGGGGCACAAAGTCGTAGCCGCTGCCGGAGCGATTGCCCGGGCGCACCTCAACCAGCTGTGAGGGGCGGTTGCGATCGCCAGAGGGCAGAAATCGGACCGGACCGGTGGCACCGGCCGCCTCAAACTGAGACGCTTCAAGCGCCTGTC
>JAAHIA010000140.1 GCA_010671975.1 Leptolyngbya sp. SIO4C1
TCGACTACGGTAACCAGCTATGTGGCCCACCTCAGCATTGATCTGGTGATTGCCGTAGTCGTCTTTAGGGCTCGCTTAGCAATGTAGACGGTGATAAAAAAGGACAGGCTATCAAACAGCGCGCCCAGCAGCCCCACCGGAAACTGCAGCAGAAAGTAGTGGCTGCGCTCGTTGCCAAAGGCTTCATTCGGGTAGGCCGTCAGCAGCGCTAGCCAGTAGCAGGCTATATTCAGCAGCGTAAAGAAAAGGAATAGCTTTGGGAAAAAGCCGATCAGGCTGCCGCGCCTGGTTTCATAAAACGTTAGCAGGCGCCCTAGTGAGCGCTTCCAAATGGCGATAATCGGTCGGGTGTGAAGCTTGCGGCGGGTCATTACGATTCTTCAAGAACTTAAATATTGACCCTAGTCTGGCAAACTCTTTCCGACTTCGCCACGATCTGCCTACATGCGCTCTAGCACCTGAATGCCGAGCAGCGACAGCCCTAGCTTCAGCGATCGCGCCGTCAGATCGCACAGCAGCAGCCGCGACGTGCGCTGCGGCTCCTCAGCCTGCAGCACCGAGCAGCGATCGTAAAACTGGTTGAATTTCTGACTCAGCTCAAATAGATACTGACAGAGCCGATTGGGAAATAGCTCGCGGGCGACCTCTGCAATCACCTCGTCAAGCTGCAGCAGGTGCCGCGCCAGCGTCAGCTCGGTCTCTGCTGCGAGGTGGATCTGAGCGTTGGCATCTAAATGCTCAAAATCGATATTGCCCTTGCGGCTGATGCCCTGCACCCGCACATAGGCATAGAGCATGTAGGGAGCCGTGTTGCCCTGCAGCGCCAGCATTTTGTCAAAGCTAAAGACATAGTCGCTGATGCGATTCTGGCTGAGGTCGGCGTATTTGACTGCCCCAATGCCGACTTTTTCAGCCACGGTTTGAATGAACGCTTCTGACTCATCGCGATCTTCGGCCTGGATGCGCTGCTCTAGATCCTGACGTGCTCGCTCGACGGCCTCATCTAGCAAAGCTTTCAGCTTGACGGTCTCACCCGAGCGAGTTTTAAACTTTTTGCCATCTTCGCCTTTGACCACACCAAAGGGCACATGCGTCAGCTCGACCGACTCAGGCACCCAGCCAGCTCGCTCAGCCACCTGAAACACCTGTGCAAAGTGATTGGCCTGCCCCGCATCGGTGATATAGATAATGCGCTCGGCCTCGTCGCGCTGGATACGATAGCGAATCGCCGCGAGGTCGGTGGTGGCATAGTTGAAGCCGCCGTCTGACTTCTGTACAATCAGCGGCAGCGGCTTGCCGGCCTTATTCGTGAAGCCTTCTAGAAAGACCACCTGAGCGCCCTGATCTGCTTCTAGCAGTGCCAAAGTTTTCAGGTCTTTGACCACATCGGCCAGCAGTGGATTGTAGAAAGACTCACCCCGTTCGTTAATGCTGATATCTAACCGATCGTAGATGGTCTGAAACGCCTTGCGAGACTGCTCGCAGAGCACCTGCCAGGCCCGCAGCGCCGACTCGTCGCCAGACTGCAGCTCAACGACCGCACTGCGCGACGCCTCTTTGAAGGCTTCATCCTGATCGAAGCGCTGCTTAGCCTGCTTATAAAATTCAACCAGGTCGCCAATATCCACATCTGAGTCAGCCTTGAGCGCCTCCGGGCAGACGTCGCGCAGGTGGGTAATCAGCATGCCAAACTGGGTGCCCCAGTCGCCGACGTGGTTGAGCCGCAGCACGTCGTGCCCCACAAACTCTAGGATGCGGGCGATGCTATCGCCGATGATGGTCGAGCGCAGATTGCCGACGTGCATTTCTTTAGCGATATTGGGGCTAGAGAAATCAACGATTACTTTTTGCGGCTGCTTCGCTTTGGGTACGCCCAGGCGCTCGTCTGCCTGCATTGCCTTGAGCTGCGCTTCTAGATAGTCTGTCTTCAGCTTGAGGTTAATGAAGCCGGGGCCGGCAATCTCAGGCGGATCGCACAGATCGCTAACGTCTAGCTGCTCGACGATTTGAGCTGCGATCGCGCGCGGCTGCTCTTTCAGCGGCTTGGCCAGCGACATCGCTACGTTGGCTTGAAAGTCGCCAAACTTAGGATTGGCGGTGGGCACTAAGATCGGGTCGGTGCCTTCAAAATCGGGGCCAAACGCATTGACCAGTGCAGTTTGCAGCCGTTCTTTGAGATCTTCAAGCGTGGATAGCATAGCAGCGAGTTGAGAGCAGCGGGTTTAAGCCTGATTGAGCCAGTCTGATAGGGCCGACAGGGTAGCCTCTACCGTGCAGCCTCTACCCTGAGGCCTGCAGCAAGCGAGCTATTTTATAGCGTAGCAAGGAATCCTTTCTCTACCTATCGAATGCTTCTTTAGAAGGAGGATAATCAACGGTTACAGCCGATACCGTTAGAGCAATAAACTAGCGGCAGCTCAGGCGCAGACTTTGCCTAGAACTACGATAGCTCCGCCAGTTTGCAGATCAAACTCAGTTTTTAGGAGGCAAACGTGAGCTTCTTTAAATCCATTCGAACCGGCGTAGTCGCGCTGCTGCTAGCCGTCATGCTGGTAACCACCACCGCCTGCGGTAGCACCCTACAGGCAGAGCGTCCCAACGCGCTGCCGTCTACTAGCGCCTACAGCCAGCTAGAGCGAGGCGATACCGCTGCGGGTCAAACCTACGGTGATTGGGTTGTAGCCACAGCTCGCGGCATCATTTCAGACGCCTATGTACGCGACAATGACAAGCTAGGCGTTGTGATTTCGCCAGAGGTTCGCCCCAGCGAAGTGCGCACGCTGGCCAAGTCGCTGCTGCAGGGATTCCACAAGAATTTTCCGAATCGCGACGTGTCGGTGCTGGTCTATGCCCCTGATAAAGAGCTGATTTTGACCGCAGACTATGACAACACCTCGAACCAGGTGGTTTATCGATAGGTTTCGTTTCGCCTTGTTCTCGTTTTAAGAAGTTTTTAGGAGAATTTATCAATGTCTAGCAGCGATAAATACAGACGCGAGATTATGAACGATCTGGCGCGCGGCAACGTCGAGTCGCTCGACAGCAGCAACACTGACCCCGCAGCCGAGTATCAAAACTTTGACGACTTTGCCAAGCGTTCGTCACGCGATGAGCGTCGTTCCCTGTTTGGTAAAGCTTTTCACCCCGAGCGGATTCCAGCCAGTCAGATGGAGCCCGAGCTGCGGCAGGCCATCTCCAAAATTAAGCCAAACGAGCGCGACGACGTAGCTCGCGACTTCTTCAAGCATTTGAAAGAGCGCGGCTTAGACGAGCGACAGCTCGAGCGACAGCTGGGTCTATCTACTCACCACCCGCGCCGCATGAAGGAAGACGACGTAGCAAAGCTGGCGTCGTTCGTCTACCACAGCCACCCCGACATCTTTAAAGAGGTGCTCGCCGATCAGCCCGCCCTAGTGAAGTTCCTGAGCAATCCGCTGGTAGGCGCAGCCCTGGGCGCGATCGCAGCCAAATGGTTTGGTCGCCACTAAGTCGTCCCTAAGCCAGACTCACGCTGGCACAGTTCACGCTAGCACGCTACAGTAGCCCAAAGCGGAGACGCAATCCCCCCTCTTCGCGTCTCCCCCCTTTCCCCATCTCCCGTGCCCGCCTTCCCCAAACCCAGCAAAGCCGAAGTCCAAGCCGCGCATGGCAGCACCATGCCCGACGTGATCGCCCCTAACCTCAAGATTCTCTTTTGCGGCATCAACCCCAGCCTCTACAGCGCTGCCGTTGGCCATCACTTTGCCCGTCCTGGCAATCGATTTTGGAAAGCGCTACACGGCGCTGGCTTTACGCCTCGGCTTTTCTCCCCAGCTGAAGATGGTGAGCTGCCCCAGCTGGGCTACGGCATTACCAACGTTGCGCCTCGCGCCACCGCCCGCGCTGACGAGCTCAGCAAAGCCGAACTCCGGGCCGGCTATCAGCTGCTGCGCGACAAGCTGCAAACCTATCGACCGGATTGTCTGGCTATTTTGGGCATTAGCGCCTATCGTGTCGCCTTTCAGCAGCCCAAAGCCAAAATTGGGCCGCAGGCCGACTGGCAGGATACCCGCATCTGGGCACTGCCCAACCCTAGCGGCCTCAATGCGCACTATCAAGTTGATGATCTCGCCCGCGTCTATGGTGAGCTGCGGCAGGCCGTTGAAGCGTGAGCCTGCGTCCGTAATCTAGCTTACGAGGCATGAAGCTTTAGAAGAGCAGACAGCTTCCTACCCTCAGACGCATCATGACCGAGCGCGATCTTATCCCCCGGCCCAAGCTAGATCAGCTGCCGTCGCAGCTGCCCCCAAAGTCTGTCCCCGAGGATTTGATTGTTGAGGTGCCTACTGAGCCTCACTATCACGAGCCGACGCCAGTTCGGCGGCGCAGCCTCTTTCCGGCCAGTCGCGTGGACAGCTGGATGGATCAGACTCGCTCTACCCGAGCTGGCGACAGTCCCTGGTGGGCCATCCTGGCGATGGGTCCTCTCCTGGGACTCCCTGCCCTCGGCTACCTAGGCTTTGCGATCGCGCAGATAGTCAGCTTTCTTCAAGCCTGGCAGGCGGGCGATATGGCGCTGGGCGAGGTATTGCTCCTTTCAGGCCTAATGCTGTTGATCGGCGGCATCAGCGGTTTACTGCTCTGCGCGCTGCTGCGTGAGCCCTTAGCTAAACTAAAGCGCCGCAGGTAGCTGCTGCGCCGACGGTCGACTAGGCAGTGTCGGCAGCGGGTTGGGTACAGGGCAGCGCGTCTATGACCCGCTTTTGGTACTCTGCTTCGCTGATTAGATCCTGCGTGCTGTCGACTCGATCTAAAAAGACGTGGCCTTCTAGATGGTCATATTCATGCTGAAAGATGCGCGCCACGAAGTCTGTCAGTACCTGCTGCTGTGGCTGACCGGTTCGATCTAAGTAGCCCACCTCAATCTGACGATAGCGCGGCACCAGTCCGCGTATACCGGGGACGCTCAAGCAGCCTTCCCAGCCTTTGACCTGCTCGGCTGAGTGGCTGACAATCTGCGGATTGATCATGGGCGTGGGTGCCATCGCCGGCGCATCTGGATAGCGCAGGTTGGGGCGCGAGGCGACAATCAGCAGCCGTAAATTTTTGCCCACCTGCGGCGCGGCAATGCCCACGCCGTTTGAGTCATGCACCGTTGCTAGCAGCTGATCAATCAGCGTTTGCACTGACGCATCCTGCACAAAACTAACGGGCTGCGATCGCGCTCTGAGCTTGGGATCTCCCAGCTGCAGCACGGGTATTGTATCGGCCATATTGGAGTCCTCCATACGCTTTCTGCAGGCAGGTTTTACTGTTTCGCTACCGTGGCGACCTTAGCGCCGGCCGGTCTGAATGGGCATTGCAGCTGGCCGCACTGTGATCGCGATTGACTGTCCGGCGCGATCAATTTCTAGCTCAATCGCTTCGCCAATCTCGGTCTCCTGAACGCGCTGCTGTACTGTCTCAGCGGCGTCAATCAGCTCGCCGTTAATGCGCACGATGACGTCGCCAGGGCGCAGGCCCGCCCCTGCTGCTGGCGAATTGCGAATCAGGCCAAGAATGAGCACGCCAGCATCGGCTTGAATGCTCAGCCCGCCACGCGGGTCTGAGTTAATCTGCGATCGCAGCGCCTCGGTCAGCGTCCGCATTTGAATGCCTAAATAGGCATGGTCAACGCGACCTTTGGCAATCAGCTCGTTCGCCAAATCTTGTGCCGCCTTGATTGGAATCGCAAAGCCTAGCCCCTGCGCACCGCCAATAATTGCGGTATTCATGCCGATCACTTCGCCACGCTCGTTCAGCAGCGGACCGCCTGAGTTGCCTGGGTTGATCGCCGCGTCGGTTTGAATGAACTGTACGCGCTTATCGGGCACGCGAATCTGGGCGCTGGTGCGGCCGGTCGCACTGATGATGCCGGCCGTGACCGTATTGTCGAGCCCCAGCGGGTTGCCAATTGCGATCGCCCATTCCCCAGGCTTGAGTGCGTCCGAGTCGCCAATCGTCACAGCCGGCAAATCGCTGGCCTCAACTCGCACCACCGCTACGTCCGTCAGCGGATCTTCACCGACCACTTCACCGCGCAGCTCGCGACCGTCCTTCAGCGTAACAATGACTTCGTCGGCCCCTTCGACGACGTGGGCATTGGTTAAAATCACGCCTTCAGCATCAATGATAAAGCCAGATCCGGTACCTCGCTCCACTCGGGTTGACGGCTGGTCGGGCACGCCCATATCGCCAAAAAATTCGCGGAAGAACGGATCGTTAAACATGTTCGGCAGGCGCTGCGTCACCGTGCGGGCAGAGTCAATTCGCACCACGGCTGGGCCTACCCGATCAACCGCAGCAGCAATGAAGTTTGCATTCGGCTGAGCCGCTGTGGGCACCTGACCGAGCAAAGCAGGTATCTGCAGCGCATCTGAAGGCTGCGTGCGCCCCGTTGCGACCATCACCGCACCTGCGCTCGCCCCGGCTGCCATCAAACAGAGCGCCGACTGCCGAACTAACGATTTGATCAAACTAGACTTTGAGGCCATTGCTTATCACTCGTGCAGGAATTGTAATGTTTTTATAGCGTGCTCACTCCTGGCTGTGTCACTCAATCGTGACACTCCAATGATAGTCCTCGACAGATTGCGCTAGCTCCTCTAGCCTGAGATCTCAGGCAAAACTTATATTTTTAAGCTGTCTCAGGTCATTTCAAGCAAGGCTTGGGCCTGAGGCAAGCTCGCTGCTCGCTGCTCGAACTGACTTTCTAAAGATCTGGAAAATCGTGCGCGTTTCGGTCTGGATGCTGTACTCTTTAAAAACTTAAAAACGCATCCAAGGCAAAACTCTATATCTGGAGTAAGGTGCCGCTTACTAGCACATATCTAGTACTTTAATTAAATTCTTCAGCAAAATTTCAGGGTAGTGCGTATGAAGGCTGAGCCGGCATGAGGTGCTTGCTTTAGCCTAGCGGGGTTCGTTGGCTCAAATTAGCTCAAAGCTTGGCTTAAATTGGCCTAAATTGGCTTAAAGGTGAGGCTGCGCTCAGCGAGGTGTTCCATTTCGGCGAAGACTGGGGAGGTCGGTTGTGGATAAGGCAGTAGAAGGGCTCTGGAATCAGGTACTAGAGCGGCTGCAGACGCAGCTGAGCGGACCTACGTTTGAAACTTGGATCAAACCAGCCCGCGTGCAGGATCTATCCGATCAGACGCTGACCATCTCAACGCCGAATCCCTTTGCCCGTAACTGGCTGCAGAAGCACTATATTCAGACGATTAATGAGATTGCCAACGACGTGCTGGGGCAACCTGTCAACATCGTCGTCACGGTGAATGAGGGGGTGGCTTCGCCGATTCCTAGCTTGGTGAACGATGCCAGCTGGCCGGCGGCCGCACCGGTCAAACCTCAGGAGCCTGCCTCGGTGAGCGGCTGGCGGCCGCGAGCGCCTGAGCTAAACCCCAAGGCCGTCTTTTCGCGATTTGTGGTAGGGGCCAATAATCGTATGGCGCATGCGGCCTCTTTGGCGGTTGCCGAGTCGCCTGGGCGAGAGTTCAATCCGCTTTTCTTATGCGGCGGCGTAGGGCTGGGTAAAACCCACCTGATGCAGTCAATTGGCCACTATCGGTTAGAAATTGAGGGCAGCGCGCGGGTGGCCTACGTCTCGACCGAACAGTTTACTAACGACTTGATCACGGCGATTCGCCGCGACAGCATGCAGCGCTTTCGCGAGCAGTACCGCGAAGTAGACATCATTCTGGTTGATGACATTCAGTTTATTGAGGGTAAAGAATATACCCAAGAGGAATTCTTCCATACGTTTAATACGCTGCATGAGGCTGGCAAGCAGATTGTACTGGCCTCCGATCGCCCGCCCAATCACATTCCTCGTCTGCAAGAGCGGCTGTGTTCGCGCTTTTCGATGGGCCTGATTGCCGATATCCAGCCGCCTGACTTTGAGACTCGGATGGCAATTCTGCAGAAGAAAGCCGAGTATGAAAATGTGCGCATCGGTCGCGAAGTGATTGAATACATCGCTTCGTCCTATACCTCCAACATTCGTGAGCTCGAAGGCGCGCTGATTCGCGCGATCGCATACGCCTCGATTTCCGGACTGCCCATGACGATTGAAAATCTAGCCCCCATCTTGAATTCGCCAGCTGAGAAGGTCGAGGCTTCGCCTCAGTCGGTGCTGAATGCGATCGCCGAAACTTTTGGCGTTTCCATTGACGATCTCAAAAGCAACTCTCGCCGTCGCGAAATCAGCCAGGCGCGACAGGTGGGAATGTACCTGATGCGGCAGCATACCGACTTAAGCCTGCCCAAGATTGGCGAAGTTTTTGGTGGCAAGGACCACACCACCGTGATGTACAGCTGTGACAAAATCGCGCAGCTGATCAAGCGGGATACCAGCATGTCTCAGACGGTGCGCCAGATTAGCGATCGCATTCAGCACCGACGCTAGCCGTCTCCCCGTCTCCCCGTCGCCTGTACCCTAAATTCAACCGCCACGTCCCGCCGTGTCCCTCCCAGCGCTACGTCTGTAGCGCTGTTTTTTGTATCAGAACGTTAATTTTTAAATCTTCAAAATTGAAAATTAAATAAAAAAATCTGTGGAAAACTTAGCGTTTTTTGTGGAAAACCTGTTGAAGGCATGGGGAGAAGCTCTGGCCGTAAGTGGAAAAAAAACTAGCGCTTTCAAGGGCTGTGGAATGCTGACTTACTTTTCCACAGTTTTTCCACAGGGCAGAAATACGGAGAAGCCCGATGCTGGCTTTCTTTGGCTGTTGCTTTCCACAGTTTCCACAGGCCCTACTATAGCGATTTTAAAAAATTCTTCTAGATAGATTTAGAGTAAATCCGAGCCTGAGATTTGCGACTTTAATTCCGTCGAGAGGGGTGTTACGATTGGCTTCCAGCAGCTCGTTAGCGCGTCTTTATGAAATTTGTTTGTTCACAGAGCGACCTCAGCACCCAGCTCTCAATCGTTGGACGAGCCGTTCCTTCGAGGCCCAGCAAACCTGTTTTAGGCAATGTTTTACTCAAAGCGGATGAGGCATCGCAGCGAGTAACCCTGACAGGCTTTGACGAAACCCTGGGCATTCAAACCAGCTTTCCCGCGCAGGTAGACGTCAGCGGCGAGCTAACGCTACCGGCAAAGCTGCTGACAGACATCGTTTCGCGGCTGCCCGCAGAAGATATCGATCTTGAACAGGCGGCTGAGGAACCTGTGGTTACGCTCAAATCGTCGTCTGGCGAGTATCAGGTGCGCGGCATGGGAGCCGAAGACTATCCGCAGCTGCCGATGGTCGAGCAGGGACAGCTGGCCCAGGTGTCGGCCGATGTGATTTTAGAAGGGCTGCGCGGTGCGCTATTTGCAACCAGCGCCGATGAGACCAAGCAGGTGCTCACCGGCGTACATCTCACGGCCGCGCCGGACGCGCTAGAATTTGCGGCGACTGACGGTCACCGGCTAGCCGTTGTCCAAACGGTAGAAAACGCTGACGAGGCTGCAGCGTCTCTGGCCGAGATGGAAGTGACGGTTCCTGGAAAAGCGCTGCGCGAGCTAGAGCGAATTTTACAAACCTATCAGGCGACAGAGCCGATCGCCCTGCGATTCGATCCAACGCAGGTCATCTTTGAGCTGGGCGAGCAGCGCATCACCACGCGGCTGCTTGAGGGCCAGTATCCCAACTATCGTCAGCTTATCCCCCGTCAGTTTGAGCGACAGCTCACCCTCGACCGTAAGCAGTTTATTGCAGCGCTAGAGCGGATTGCTGTCCTGGCAGACCAGCGCAACAACATTGTCAAGCTGTCTTTGCTCAGCACGGCTCAAAACTTGGCCCTTTCAGTAGAAGCTCAGGAAGTGGGCAGCGGTCGCGAAGTGGTAGCAGCCCAGATCACCGGCGACGACCTTGATATCGCTTTTAACGTGCGCTATCTGCTAGACGGCCTCAAGGCGCTGCCTAGCACAGAAATTCAGATTCAGTGCAACTCGGCGACCAGTCCTTCCATCTTGACGCCTTTAGGCAGCCTGAAAATGACCTATCTGGTCATGCCGGTGCAAATCAGAAGCTAGCGCTAACTTTCTCGCTGTAAAAGATTAAGCTCTGATAGCTGGCTCGCTGGTGTTCTTAGTTACGAAATGACAACATTTAATTCTGTCACAGCAGGCGATCTCAGCCAGGCCTTTGAATGCAGCGGTGGCGGATTTGCCGCTTTTGCGATCGCCACTTTATAGAAATATCACAAAAAATTGTTGGTTTCAATCAAGATTCCACTGCGAAAACAGGGTACATTAGGCCAAGGTCAAGTCGTCTATAAGTTAGAACATCTTAAGTCGAACGACCCGCTTCAAACATCGAATTTACTCGGGAGAAATAAACATGAGTCTGGCAATTGCTGCAGTCGTTTTTGGTGCTGTCTTTGTGTTGTTCAGCAAAGAAGTTCTCAACGACTGAGTTCACTCTGCAGATAAACCTTAACGTCTCTTCCTATAAGGCTTTTATCTGCTCCACAAAAAAAGACTAAGCCATTTTTTTGCGTTAGAAATCAAGCATTCACGGTGAAATGAGCTCGGGGGTAAATGTCAATTTACCCCTAACTTTGTATCGCTATTTAGCGTCATTTGCCTGTGCTGTTTGAAGTGCCAAAGAAATCAACTCGATAGTCCGTAATACGTACGCCTGTCTTAGCTTCTACCTGACGCAAAAGCTCTTCTGGAAGCTGAATGTCAATGTCGATAATCTGGTTAGTATCGACGCAGTTGACGTGACTGTGAGGCGCACTAAAATGACCATACAGGCGGACATGGATGCGAACACAGGCGCAGCTATCGCTCAGCCAGCCGAGGATGACACCGATCGAT
>JAAHIA010000141.1 GCA_010671975.1 Leptolyngbya sp. SIO4C1
TGGGGGCGTTGGCGCAGCGCCCAAACGCTGCCTGGTTTTCAGCGTCGCTGAGCTCTGGCAGCCAATAGCGATGGCTGGCTGAAAACTGAGCGCGACGGTTAATCGTACATTTCATAGACCTGGGGATGGCGGTGACTTTGCAAAGGTTTGCGGCTATAAAGCTTCGTATCTGTGAATTTTTGTAAACGTATGCTTATTTACCCAGGATAGCTCAAACCGCTGACCGCCTTGGTGAGGCTGGCAATTTTTGCTGGCGCTGTGGGCCGCTGTCGCTAGCGGCTTCTATTTCTAAAGATTGCGATATCGCCGCGATCGCTCCGCCAAATGTATTAATTTTCGCAAATTTTTTTCCGTATTAAGACGGATAAATGGCTGAAACAACTGCTGCATAAGGATTTAGGATTTATCAACTAAATTCATCAGGAGTTGCTAACATTAGCGCAGAACGGTAAAAATGAATACAGAATAAAACTTTTACGTTCATCTCCGCAGACAGCTTTTATTTTCGATTCAGCCTTCGATTCGACAAGGGTTCTGCCGAGACGGAAGTAGGGCTCAATCCTGAAGGAACGCATACACACCATCCCGAAGGGACCTATTCAGGAGAATAATAACAATGAAGCTTAAATACCGTGGTGTCGAGTACGACTACAATCCTCCCATGCTAGAGGTCACAGAGAGCGATATTTTAGGTAAGTATCGCGGTCGTCCTCATCACTACAGCTACGTGCGCCACATCCCTTTTCCTCAGCCGGTGACTGAGCTGAAGTATCGCGGCGTGGCCTATCAAACCAATCGTACCGGGCAGATTGAGCCGGTGCGTCAGCCCGCTCGGGAGTCTGTGTTTGCTTCTTTGCAAAGTCGGCTGCATGCGCTGAATCCCATTGCGGCGGAGCGTCGTCAGCTGATTCGTGAGGCTGCTCAGGCGCACCAAGACAGCATCAAGCGCTCTCTGGAGCATCGCATTGAGGTGGCTCGCGCTCAGGGCAATGCGGGCCTGCTCAAGCAGCTTGAAGATGAAATGAGCCAAATGGCCTAGCGTTTGCCTAAGTTAGGCAGTCAGCCAAATGGCTTAGCAGGGTGTTCTACCCATTCCTTGTAGTAATCGTCGGCTTGTAGCTGGAGTAACTCGAGGGGGAACTGATACAGTTCTCCCTCGTTTCATCTATTTGGCGGTTGACATGCTTCACAATGGACAAGGAATCAAAATAGGAAACCGATATGGGGCTGTTTGATAGGGTATTTAGCCAAAATGCTGAAAATCCTCGGCTGGCGCTGAGTCAAGCCGAGGCGTTTGCGGCTATTTGTCTGGTTGCGATCGCGGCAGACGGCTATCTGTCTGAGCAAGAAAATATGGAAATGCGCATGCTGCTAAGCCGTATGCAGCTGTTCAGGAGCTACTCGGCCGATATGCTCGATCGGATGAAAGATACCCTGCTTAACCATCTGCAGCAGCACGGTCCTAGCGCCCTGGTCGAAGCGGCCAAAGCAGCGCTGCCGACTGAGCTAGCGCCCACAGCGTTTGCTCTCGCGACCGATCTGGTGCTGACAGACGGTACGGTTACCTCCCAAGAGCAGGCTTTCCTAGACGACCTTTATCGCATTCTCGGGCTATCGGCCGATCTAGCGCTGCGGATTGTCGAAGTGATGACGATTAAAAATCGCGGTTAGAGGGGATGCTTGGCCGGAATGCCCACGCTGCGCGGGTAGGCTGGCTGACTAGGGGTCTGCTTGCGCAGATAGAGACAGTGGCGAGGGCCGTGCGTAAGCGGAGTGGTCAAGGCTTTGACTTCGAGCAGCGTGCCGCCTAGCGGCGCGATCGCGGCAGCGAGCGCTGGCGTGTCGGTCGCCGTCCACTGACCGCGAAAAAGGACGGCCGTACCGCCCACCGCCAGCAGCGGCAGCGCATATTCAGCGCAGGTAGAGGCTGGACCCACCGCGCGCACCAGCGCCAAATCGTAGCGGCCGCGATACTGCGGATCTTGCCCCACTCTCTCAGCCCGCTCGGCTAGAAACGCGGTCTGCTCAAGCCCGAGCTGGGCCGCTAGCAACTGCAAAAACTGAATCTTTTTGCGGGTGGAATCGAGCAAGGTCAGCTGCCAGTGGGGCTGTGCGATTGCGATCGGCAGTCCAGGAAACCCGCCGCCGGTGCCAATGTCAATCACCTGCTGGACCGGGTTGGCCCAGTCTGAGTTGGCCCAGTCTGACGGTGCTAACCAAGGTGCAATGCCGCTGAGCGAATCCCACAGGTGCTTTTCCCAAAACGCCGTCGGTGTCGTGATCCGGGTGAGATTGAGCTGCTGGTTGCCGGCCAGTAAGGCTTCGTAAAGCTGCTGGAACTGCTGCTGCTGCTCGGCGGTAGGAGACCAGCCGAGGCTGGCCTGCCACAGCGGTAGATTATGCGGCAGCGCTGAATGGGAGGTCATGTGTGTGTTCTGTGGGCGCGTTCTTCGGGCGCATTCTTTGGGTGGCAGCTGGCTAAGCGATCGGCTGAGCCGCCTGGGGCAGCGTCTTAAACTGTGCCGAATCTGCTTTTGCTAAGCGACCGTGATCTAGCGTCCAGCAGGCATCTGCTAGGTCGGCGAGATCTTCGGCATCGTGGGAGACCACCAACAGGCTCCAGTCTTGCTTAAGCTTGGCTAGCAGCGCCACCAGCTGACGGCGCATCGACCAGTCTAGCCCTGCCGTAGGCTCATCCAATAGCAGCAAGTAAGGCTGACGCACCAGCTGAACAGCCAGTGCTAGGCGACGCTGCTGCCCGCCGCTGAGCGCATGAGGCGCTGCCTGCAGCGAAATTGCCTCAAGCCCAACGTCGGCCAGGGTGCTGTAAAGCTGCTCAGACCCCAGCTCTGGATGCCCTAGCCGTAGCTCTTCTAGAACCGTATGGCCGCAGAAATGCCGCTCTGGAAACTGAAAGACCAGCCCAGCTAGCTGCTGCAGAGCGTCCGACTCTAGAGCCTGCTCGCGCCAGTAAAGCTCGCCAGCGGTGGGCATTGCCAGCCCAGCCAAGATTTCGAGTAGCGTGCTTTTGCCAGAGCCGCTCGGGCCGACAATCAGCCCCATGGTTTTAGGGGCAAGCTGCAGTGAAATATCGTTGAGAATCGGAATCGAGCTGGCTGTGGGATGATAGCTAATATTCTTTAAATGGAGCATGCGCGCGCTGCTAGCAAAGAGTCTTTGACCGGTTCTCTCATTCTATAGTCTGTGTCGCTGTGCGTCTGGCTGATTTTGTACTTCTGTAGATGTCTGCTATGAACATTCAGTTTCGAGAATGTGACTTTTTTAACTTGTGGATTTGGCTCGAGTTTGAAACGGTGCCTTCGCCTCTGGAGCAGCAGTATATTGAAGAAATTTTCAACTCCTGGTTTTTCTTAGGCAAGCTGGGCGGCTTCAATGCCGAAAATCTGCAGGTCCAAGAGACGGGCTTAGAAATTTCTTACCTCGACTACGGTCTCGATAGCGCTGACAATACGCTGATGGCAGTGATGCACAATATGTCAGAGGTACAGTTTCAAGGGACCTGGGCACGCTGCTGGTTTGATCTGGGGACAACCGATGCGATCGCGCTGGATATCTTACTGAATGCGCTAATGCAGTTTAGCCAAGACTACGTAGTGGTCAATCGCGTCTTTGTTGGCGGCGAAAACCCAGACTGGCCAATTCCCAAAGATGCGCAGTCTGACTTTGTAGATGCGATGAACTAGCAGACCAAGATGGGAAAATTGCGTATTCGTCCTATTTCACTGGGGCTAGTCAAACATCAGGCGCATGTGCTGGTCAGTCAGGGGCAAGATACCGTCAGCGGAGATACGTTTTATCGCTTCCTAGGTGGGGGCATTGACTTTGGTGAAACCAGTCGAACAGCGCTGCAGCGAGAATTTCAAGAAGAGATTCAGGCGGCGCTGACGAACATTCGCTATCTGGGCTGCTTGGAGAATATCTTCACCTGTCATGGCAAAGCCGGGCATGAGCTGATTCAGCTATTTGGCTGCGACTTTGTAGATCCGCAGTTTTATCAGCTCAACCAGACATTTAGCTTTGTTGAGGGCAAAAAGCAGCGCAGCGCGGTTTGGATTCCGATTGAGCGGATACACACCGGCGAACTTAATCTAGTGCCCCTGAGCTGCCGGGCGTTTTTGGGCTGATGCGGCTTTCCCCGGTTTCTAAGTTAGAGAAACCGGAGAATTCAGCGGCTAGCGGAACATGCTGCTAACGGAGCTTTCTTCGTGAATCCGCCAGATGGTCTCGCCTAGCAGATTAGCAACAGACAGCGTCGTTAGCTGCGCAAACTGCTTATCGCTTACTAGCGGGATGGTATTGGTCACAATTACTTCTTCAAACAGGCCGCTGGAGAGCCGCTCAATTGCCGGTGGCGAAAACACGGCGTGCGTTGTACAGGCATAGACCTGCTTGGCTCCCTCTGCTCTTAGCAGGCGAGCCCCCTCGCAGATAGTCCCTGCTGTGTCAATCATGTCATCAACTAAAACAGCGGTTTTGCCGGCAACATCGCCAATTAGGTTCATCACCTCGGCTACGTTGTGGGCCTGACGTCGCTTATCGATAATCGCCAGTGGCGCATCGTCTAGCTTTTTGGCAAAGGCGCGCGCGCGGGCAACCCCCCCCACGTCAGGAGAAACTACTACCAAATCGCTAATTTGTTTGCTAGCTAGATAGCTAATTAAAACTGGGGAGCCATAGACATGGTCGCAAGGGATGTCAAAATACCCTTGAATTTGGGCTGAATGTAGATCCATTGCCAACACGCGGCTCACGCCGGCCTGCGTCAGCAGATTTGCAACCAGCTTGGCCGTAATCGATTCGCGCCCTGCCGTTTTGCGATCGGCGCGGGCATAGCCGTAGTAGGGCAGCACTGCCGTAATCTGCCGCGCAGAAGCGCGACGGCAGGCATCGACCATGATCAGCAGCTCCATCAGGTTGTCATTGACCGGATGGCAGGTAGGCTGAATCAGATAGACATCGCAGCCTCGAATGGACTCTTGAATCTGAATGTATAGCTCGCCATCGGCAAAGCGTTTACGCACCATTGGCCCCAGTTCGATACCGAGATAGTGCGCCACTTCTCTAGAAAGGTCAGGATTAGACGATCCCGAAAACAGCTTTAGACGATTGGTTTCTTCAAACCTCGGTAAAGGCGGTTGAACGGGAAGTGTAGCAGAGCGAATCACAGCAGGCCCTCAAAGCTTACTTAGCAATTTTATGGAAATGCTAACACCTGATTTAAGCAATCCTCTGAGAATATAGTCTTAAATTATTCTGAGTTTGATTAACTGAGAGAATAAAAGAACAGCCTAACGCTGCGGTTTCTGATTAAAACTGATACAAAATTAAAGTATTAAAATTTGACAGCGAGTTTTCGCTTTGGCAAGCATTATACCGCCATTCAACAACTTTGCCATCTAGTGGCTAATCGAGGAGTATCAAGCATTCTGACTAAACTCAAGCTGCTCTTTTGTAAAGGCGTACTCATTTCTTTAAATGTGCAAGATAAATCAATTAATCTTATAAAATCGCGATCAGCTGTAGCCCATCAAACCGGTTCAATTAAAACGTTTCTAGAAGAATCTTACTGCTTTCGTCATTAGGCTAGCTTTGGTCTCTGTAATACTCAGCAATTTGGCGGAATAAAGCCTGATTTTCTAACACATAGATCTACATAGATTGAGGATGGCTGCTGCTCGAGAGGTTAGAACAGATCGACAATTTGTAAATGATTCACAGAGATAATTTACGGAGACAGCTCAAATATTTTTTGACATTTTTTTGGATAGTTAAAACTGAGCCTGCCTCTGGTCTATGGCTGATCCCGGCTCGTAACGGCACTTGAGCCGGCTCAGCGCAGGCCGCTACAGGTCGACTAGCCATTCAGACGCTCGCCCGCCCAGATCAATAGGAATGCTGACCGCCTTGCCCAGTCGAGGCCGCTCTTTGCTGGTTTCAATCGCGGTGCGAATTTGCTCGACGCTGCCCCAGGCTTCGAGATAGGCGGCAATCTGGCTGAGGTGTTCCAGGTATTCTGCTTCACTCATGGGAAATGAGGCCTGCTCTAGATAGCGCCACATCACCTGAAAGAACAGCTTATTAGGCTGTTTGCGAAGCTGGACATCGTAAGAATATCCCCACTTCTCAATCAGAAGGGTCTGTAGCTCCTGACCGGTCATACTGCCCTCGGTAAATGTCAGCAAACGTCAGCGGCTGAATCGCTAATAGGTTAGATTATATCGGCAGTAGCTTAACATCTCTTTACAAAAAATCTGTAGCGAACTTGAGCAGCTAATCCTGACGCTGAGGGCGTCATTCGCTCAAATCGCGCTTCAAACGCTGTCGTTAAAATCGCGCAAACTCAATCCATCAGGGAGATTCTGCCGTTGATCTAGCTTTGGATAGGTGCGATCGCAGCTGGAGCAGCGACTGCTGGCGGTCGTCTCTGCCACGCCGGAGATTGTGACAAAGGTTTATCTGCGCCCTCAAAATGTAATAATACCTATTTAGTAAACGTTGCAAACTGCTGTGACAAAACGCTTTGGTCGCAGGCGTGTTTGTGCTGGGCGATGCCGTATCTTACTCCGTACACGCAATACATAATCTGAAATTATGGCTCAAGCTTCTGGAAACCCTGATGTTCCTAATTTAGGACGTCGTCAATTTATGAACCTGCTGACGTTCGGTACGATTACGGGTACCGCCGTGGGCGCTCTATATCCCATCGTTAAATATTTTCTGCCTCCGTCGAGCGGCAATGCTGGCGGCGGTATCACGGCTAAAGACGAACTGGGCAATGACGTGCAGGCCAGCGAATTTTTAGCGGCCCACAGTGCGGGCGATCGGGCGCTGGTTCAAGGTCTAAAGGGCGATCCGACCTACTTGGTGGTAACCGAGAGCGGCAGTCTGGGAGACTATGGCATCAACTCGGTCTGCACTCACCTCGGCTGCGTGGTGCCTTGGAACGGCGGCGAGAACAAGTTTATCTGTCCCTGCCACGGCTCTCAGTATGACGCGACCGGCAAGGTTGTGCGCGGTCCGGCACCGCTGTCTCTGGCGCTGGCCCATGCCGAGCAAACTGAAGATGGCAAGGTTGTGCTGTCGCCTTGGACTGAGACCGATTTTCGGACCGGCGCAGCGCCCTGGTGGAGCTAAGCACTCTTTGCTTTTGACTCATTTAACTGACTCAACTAACTTTGTTAACTTGCTAACGTGCCACGGATGAAACTCAATTTTTCGAGCCTATTCAATGTCCGTAAGCTGATGAGGGCAGCCGGTCGAGTAGCGATGGTTGCGATCTCAGCCCTGCTGCTGCTGCTTGGCAGCGACTGGGCTTTCCCGCAGTCTGCGGCAGCTTATCCCTTTTGGGCCCAAGAAAACTACGAGGTGCCGCGCGAGGCGACGGGCCGCATTGTCTGTGCAAACTGCCACCTTGGGCATATGCCGACGCAGGTAGAGGTGCCGCAGTCGGTTCTGCCGGACTCTGTTTTCAAAGCGGTAGTGAAAATCCCTTACGATCTCGATACGCAGCAGGTGCTTGGTGATGGCAGCAAGGGCGGCCTCAACGTCGGGGCGGTTGTGATGCTACCCGAGGGCTTCAAGCTAGCGCCGCAGGATCGCATCCCCGAAGAGCTTAAAGAAGAAGTCGGCAATACTTATTTCTTGCCCTACAGCGAAGAGCATGACAACTGGCTGCTGGTTGGGCCGCTGCCCGGTGAGCAATATCAGGAAATTGTCTTCCCGATTCTGTCGCCTGATCCGGCTCAAGATAAAGACGTTAACTTTGGCAAGTCGCTGGTCTATGTTGGCGGCAATCGCGGTCGCGGCCAGGTCTATCCGACCGGTCAGGCTTCTAACAACGCGGTCTACAATGCTTCCAAGGGCGGCACCATCACCGCCATCAGCAAGTCCGATGCCGGCTATGAGGTCACCATCAAGACCGACGACGGTGAGACCGTCAGCGATAGCATTCCGGTAGGGCCTGAGCTAACGGTGGCAGAAGGGGATACCGTTGCTGCCGGTACAGCGCTGACGAATAATCCCAACGTTGGCGGCTTTGGTCAGGCCGATGTGGAGATTGTGTTGCAGAGCCCCAACCGGGTGAAGGGGCTGCTGGCCTTCCTAGGCGCCGTAACGCTGTCGCAGATTCTGCTGGTGCTGAAGAAGAAGCAGGTAGAGCGCGTTCAGGCAGCTGAAATGACAATGTGATGACAGTGTAACGACAGCGTAGAGATACGGTAGGCTCGCTGCAGGGAGTCTACCTAAGCTAGCTCAGTTTCATCGCTCAGTTTCACAATGTGCTACTCCCTCCGGGCTAACGGCCTGGGGGGAGTGGTCGTTTAGTGGTCGTTTAAGGTGCAAAATTCCGATGAAACGCGATTAAGATTCCATAGTCTTAAGATTAAGCGGCGTCATCAGGACCAATCTAAAATTTAAGGCGGTATTTCTTTAGGAAGAAACCCAATAAATTTCCGGCTGCTCGGCCGCTGCCTCGAATAGTGGGACAGTAGCAACAATCGGCCTTTGTACAAAATTTAGAGCGTCCAAAGTTCAGAGTTGACACTTAGCGGTCAGCATTGCCGATGTCGAAGGGGCTTGCTTGTGACAGATACTTTGCATTGAACTGGTGAAAGCAGCAGCGGAATTACAATGTCTTTTCTCAAAAATCACAGCGATGAAGTCCTCATCGCTTCGATTATTGGTGCGCTCGGCGTTTTGATTGGAACATTTTTTTGGATTGTTTTTGATCGTGCCAGCCTGCTGCAAACTGTCTCTAAAGCCGGCACTATCGGAACCGCACGTGAGTCAGCTAGCCTACCTTCAGCTGAGCGGCCAGCCGGCCAAACCACGCTTGAGATTTTAGGCGATACTTTTAGCGGCTATAGCACCTTTCGCAACGCCGACTTTCAAGCGGCGCTAGCGGCGGCTGGCATTGAGCTGACCTATGCCGATGAGTTTGACCAAGCAGCGCGATCGCAGCTGCTCAGCAGCGGTGAGGTCGGGCTGATGGTGACCACCCTCGATCAGTTTCTGCAGCATCAGCCAGCCGGCAAGATTGTTGGTCTGATTGATCGCACCGTGGGCGCTGATGCGATTGTCCTCAACAGTCAGCAGTATCCAGAGCTCACATCGCTGACAAAGCTAGCGCCGCTGATTCAGCAGGCACGGCAGCAAGGAAAGTCGCTGAGCATTGCGTTTGCTGCAGATACCCCGAGCGAATATCTCGCGCTGGTCTTAGATACCAAATTTGAATCCTTCAATCTAGAAGATTTTAAGTTACTGCCGCTGGCCGATGCCTCTGAGGTTTGGCAGCGCATGCAAGAGCCGCAGCAGGATATTGCCATCGGCGTCCTGTGGGAGCCGTTTATTACTCAGGCATCGCAGCAGGGCAACGCCGTACTGTTCTCTAGCCAAGACGCGCCGCAGGCCATTATTGATGTGGTGGTAGCCGCCGATACGCTGCTAGAAAGCAACCCCGAGGCGGTCAGCACCTTTTTAGAAACCTACTATCGCCGGATTGACGCCAGTGTTCAAGATGCTGACCTTTTGAAGGCTCAGATCGCAGCCGATGGCGAGCTGTCTGATGATGAAGCCGCGACAATTATTGACGGTATCGAGTTTTTTACCGCTGTAGAAGCGCAGCGCTGGCTCACAGACGGCACGCTGGATCGACGTATCGAGGCGACGGCTGCAGTTCTGGCGCTGACTGGTCGAATTAACACGGTTCCGCGTGATACCGCAGCGCTAATCTCAGATGAGCCAATCAAAATTGCGGCGCGCAACAGCCGAATGCTGGCTGAGATGCTAGAAAATACACCAGAAATTGCCGATCGGCTGCTGGGCGAAGGACAGACGGTGGCAGTGCGGCCCTCAACTGCCGGTCGCGATATTGGCAATCTGCAGGTGCAGGGCAGAATCACGTTTGAAGTCGGCACGGCTCAGCTGGCTGGCGACAGTCAAAAAACACTCAATCAGCTAGCACAGCAGATCAAAGAATTCAATCCGGCTACAACGGCTGTAAAAGTGATTGGTCATACCTCTAACTCGGGCTCGCCCGAGCGCAACCTGCAGCTCAGCCAGCAGCGGGCTCAGACTGTCGCTAACTACCTGCGCCAGCAGCAGGTGACGCATCAGCTGCTAGTCGAAGGCAAAGGAACCAGCCAGCCGCTGCCCAATTTATCACCCAAGGATGCGGCCAATCAGCGCACAGAAATTCGCCTGGTGCGGCTAAATGAGCAGTAGGGACGGCGTGGCCAAAACCCAGCTTTACTCTGCCGAGCGCTCAAGTGCGTCGATGCGATCTTTGACCGCGCTGCCGTTCTGATAGCCGAGCGCCAGAGCCCGCTTCAGGGTCGTTTCGGCTTCATCAAAGCGCTCAGCCAGGGCATAGGCCAGCGACAGATTGGCAAAAGTGATAGCTAAATTACCGTCTAGCTCAGCGGCCTGCTCAAGATGTTCAATAGCGGGCTGCGCCTCGCCTTTAACCACAAACAGAGCGCCAAGGCTGGCATGCAGCTCCGGATAGTCAGGGGCCAGCGCTAGGGCTTTGCGATAGGCTTTTTCAGCTTCGCTGTAGTTGCCCATCAGTCGATAGGTGACGCCCAGGTTGACCCAAACTTCGTGATTGTCAGGGTTGATCTGCAGCGCCTGCTGATGCTGCTCAATCGCCGCTTCTAGCCGATCGAGATCGGTGTAGATATTGCCTAAGACGGTATGGGCCTGATCGAGGCTGTAGTCTGTCATACCAGCGGCGAGCGCCTGCTCAACCTGAGCCGCTGCCGTCTCAAAATCACCGGCTTCATAAGCCACAATGCCAG
>JAAHIA010000142.1 GCA_010671975.1 Leptolyngbya sp. SIO4C1
CGATAGCGCGATCGCAGCGGCCTGCGGCCAGTTAGCCAGCAATCGTTTTGTCATGACTGGTCGAGGCGGTGTTTCAGTCAATCCAGAGCTGCCGCTGCCGAGTAGCTCGCTCTGGCACGATATACGTCCGATAGCGCTATCTGAGCCAGGTGCAAACTCAGCTGCCACGATCTCTCAGCCAGATGCGGTCTTTTCGCCCCCAGCTATTGTCGAAGCTCAGGCGGCTGCTATTGATGCTCAAGGCAATGTTCAACTCTTTGTCGAGCAGCCTCAGTCAGTCAACCATCAGGCTAGCCTTTGCTTAGGCGACAGCTGAGAGCATAGCACAAACTAGCGCACAGCCAGAACGACCTTCATAGCGCTTGGATGCCCTGGCAAAAGATTAAATATCAGTCTGATCAGCGCCGCTGCAGCGTCAGCGCCGAGGTCCCAAACAGCAGCGTAGCGATACCGTTGACCAGCAGCCCAACCCCTACCAAAAGTCCTAAGATCCAAGGTGCGTTGAAAGGCCACTGAGACCAAATCAAAATGCCCAAAATGATCATGAGAATGCCGCTGAGTAGGACCCAACCCCAGCGCGGTGCTGGCTTCAGCTGGAAGGATAGAAAGACGCGAAATACGCCATCTATAAAGAAGAAAATACCCACAATCAGCGTCAGCGACACGGTGCCTGCCCAAGGGTTTGCTAGCAATAGAATACCGACCATAAGGTACAGCAAACTCAGCAGCAGTCGAAAAAATAAAGAGCTGCCGGCTCGGTAGTGCTGAAATGCCTCAATCGCCTGAAGAACGCTGCCGACAATGAACAGCCAGCCAAGAAACAGTTCGGCCGCGATAGCCGCAAACAGCGGGCTGGCGATCGCAATTATCCCCAGCAGAATCATCAGAATGCCTAAGACAATGGCCAGTCCTGATTGCCGGTTATACTGCTGACTTTCCATAAGCAGTCTCCTATGTCCAAGCTGCGTCTCTCCAGTTTGTCGAAGCGATCGATAGCCTGCCTCCATCTGAAGAGAGAATTAGCGACGCCTGCAAGCGCTGCGCTTAGCGGCTATCTGGCATATCCCCCAGCATGGTGGCAACGGGGCGCGTTAGCTGAAATTCGCTCGTAAGAAGAATAATTGCTGCCGTCATCGGCACCCCAATAAACGCGCCGGGAATCCCCCACACCCAGCCCCAAAAGACGATGGAGAGCAGGGCAATAAAGGGAGATAGCTTGAGATACTTACCCTGCAGCTTGGGATCAACAAAGTTACCTAAAATCACCTGCATGACGCCTAGCCCCACCAGCACCGCAGCGGCCTTACTGGGTCCTTGAAACAGCAAAGCCGCGATCGCGGGCAGCAGCGCTGCAATAATCGAGCCGAGTGTAGGCACAAAATTTAACACAAAGGCAATCAGGCCCCAGACGACGGCCAGCTGAATGCTCAGCAGCCAGCACCACAGCAGCGTCAATAGCCCGGTCAGGGTGCTAGTAAACGTCATCACCAGAAAGTAGCGCCGCAGCTTTTGGCTCATGCTGGTAAACGCATCAATCAGGCGGTCGCCGGTGCGGGTCGAAAACGCGGCTCGCGTGCGATCGCGATAGTCATCCACTTCTAGCAGCAGCAGCGCCAGTAAGGAGAGAATCAGCACGAACAGGCTGAAGCTGCCTAGCAGAGATCTGAGCCCGCCAATCGCCTGGCTCAAAGCGCCCTGCCAAGCCTGCGTTCCATCCGTATTCACCGGTAGTCCCTGAGACTGTAGCCAGCCAGAAACACGCTGCCACAGCTGCTGTAGCTGCTCTGCGTACTGCGGTAGCTGAGTGCCGGCCTGCTCTACACCCAGCAGCAGCAGGCCAGCCAAGATTCCTAAGACAACCAGAATCACCAACAGCACAATTGTCAAGCTTAGCCAGCGCGGCAAGCTGCGATTGAGGCGATGGCGCAGCGGGTTAACCAAAATCGCAATGAGCACTGCAAAAGCCAGCGGCATGGCAACCGGACGAACTGCCTGCAGCGCTGCAACAACCAGGATGGTGGCAATCACTGCGAGCAATATCCCTATGGCCGATCGGGTGCTCCCCCCTGGCTGCCCGCTGCTAGATGGTTCAGATGCCATAAACTCTCTCTTAAGCTAACGACTGATAAGCTAACGACTGATGTGCTTTCATCTGCACATTTTACCGAGGGGACTCGCTGCGACGGGTCACTCGTTTGACCCATAAGAAACTCCATAGAGGGCTTGACTAAAGGCCACCTGTCGCTACGATCACCTCTATGTAGCTAAAACAGGGGATTCTATGTGCGGTATTGCAGGCATCATGCACCATGAGGCGGCTCGACCGATTGATCCAGACCAGCTGGTGGCGATGGCTGCGATTCAGTATCACCGAGGCCCGGATGGCTTTGGCTGGCAGACGCTGCCCGATCACGGGGTGGGCTTTGCGCACGCGCGGTTGGCGATTATCGATCTCAACCCAGAGCGCGGCTGTCAGCCCTTTCGCTCAGAGGATGGACGCTACCTAATTGCCCACAACGGCGAATTTTATGACTACAAGCGGCTGCGAGCCGATCTCACGTCGCGCGGCTATCAGTTTGCGACTAAAAGCGACACCGAACTGGTGCTGCACCTAACGGAGCGCCTAGAGTTAGAAGCGGCGCTGCCGCACCTGCGCGGAGAGTTTGCCTTTGCGCTATATGAGCGCGATACGGAGCGGCTCACGCTGGTGCGCGATCGCTTTGGCGTAAAGCCGCTGTACTGGACGATGACGTCGGTTGGGCTGGTGTTTGGCTCTGAAATCAAGGTGCTGATGGCGCATCCAGCGGTGAAGCGAGCCTTTTCGGCAGCAGGACTCTACCATCAGCTGATGCAGACGATGGTGCCAGGCACCACCTGCTTTGAAGGCATCTATGCGGTGCAGCCGGGGCAAAAGGTGGTCTGCCAGCGGCGCGATGGACGGCTGCAGGTGCACACAGAGACCTATTGGGATCTGAACTTTCCCCAGCAGGGCGAGCGCGACTTGCTCAGCGACGAAGCCTATATTGAAGCGCTGCGATCGCACTTCGTTGAAGCGATTCAGCTGCGGTTAGAAGCAGACGTGCCGGTGGCCTGCTACCTCTCTGGCGGCATTGACTCCTGCTCGATTTTGGGCGTTGCGGCGGCCTGTCAGCAGTCACCGGTCAAGGCGTTCACCATTGGCTTTGATGATAGCGACTATGATGAAACCGCGATCGCGCGCGAGATGGCCGAAGCGGTGGGTGCCGATCAAGATATTCTCACAGTGCGCGGCCGCGATCTCTACGATCACTTTGCTCGCACGCTCTGGCATACCGAGCGCAGCATCTACAACACGTTTACGGTAGCCAAGCTGCTGATGAGCGAGCATGTGCATCGAGCGGGCTATAAAGTTGTTGTTACTGGCGAAGGCTCAGACGAACTCTTTGCCGGCTACCCGCAGCTGCGCCTAGATATGATTTTGCATGGCATGGAGAGCGCTTCGCCGGCTGAGCGGGCCGAGCTAGAAACCTGGCTGCAGGAGAGCAACCGCCTGTTCAAAGGTAACCTGCTAGCGCAGGATCGCCTCAACGACTCGGCCTTAACTGAGCGGATTGGCTTTACGCCGAGCTGTTTGCAGTCTTGGCTATCGTCGGCACTGCAGGTGCTGCCGCTGCTGCACTCAGACTATCGCCAGCAGCTGCAAGACTATTCACCCGGAGCGGCCATTGCTGCAACCTTAGACCCGCAGCAGCTAGCCGGCCGTCATCCGCTCGACAAAGCGCAGTACGTCTGGGTCAAAACCCAGTTTGAGTCGCAGGTGCTAGGCTGGGCCGGCGATCGGGTTGACATGGCAAATTCGATGGAAGCGCGACCGGCCTTTTTAGATCATCCGCTAGTAGAATTTGCGGTGACGATTCCGCCACGGCTGAGGTTTCGCGATCGCAAAGATAAGTATATTCTGCGAGAAACCATGCGGGCGCTGCTGCCAGACACCCTGTACAAACGACAAAAGTTTGCCTTCATGGCCCCGCCGGCGCACACCGACCCAGCTAAGCAGCAGGCCATGCTCGAGCTGGCGCAGCAGCATCTTTCCCCAGCGGCGATCGCCACTGAAGGCCTGCTTGATACAGCAGCCGTCTCAGCCCTATTTGAGCGCTATCATCAGCCAGACCTGCCGGTGGCAGCGCAGGTGCAGCTCGATGCCATGATCAACCATCTGCTCAGCGTTCAGATTCTGCACGAGCACTTTATTGCTGCCGATCTGCCTCAGGCAGCGCGGGCGCGATCGCAGCAGCTAGGGTGGCAGGCCAACGCAGCTTTGCAATAGTCTACAACTTTGCAATAGTTTACAACTGTTGAGTAAGGAATATTACGGGTTAAAGGAGCCTCGTGGTTTACACTGACTACTAAATTTTATAGTTGTCATAGTTGGAGAAACAGTTTTGCCTCCCAGTCCAGTTACTACAACTCCTGATACTCAGCGCTTAGAAAAACGCCCATCCAAACAGCGGATCTTCAAAAAGCTGCCGCGCTGGAATCGCCAGACCCACCGCTGGATTGCAATCATCATCTCGATTCCGATGGTTTTTGTCATTCTTACCGGTATCTTTTTGCAGGTTAGGAAGCCAGTTGATTGGATTCAGCCGCCTACCGCTAAAGGTTCTCAACAGTATGAGCCGACGGTTGCGCTAGAACAAGTTTTAAACAATGTCAAAGCGGTTCCAGACATGCAGGTCGATAACTGGTCAGATATCAAGCTGATGGACCTGCGTCCCAAAAAAGGCATCATTAAAGTTCGCAACTATGGTGAGCTAGAAACGCAGGTCGACGCTACGACCGGCGAAGTGCTGCAGACGGCGCAGCGCCGCAACGATTTTGTGGTGCGCATGCATGACTTTTCTGCTTGGGGAGCGCGGCTGTGGTTTGGGCTACCCGTCAAGCTCGGCTTCTTAGCCATGCTGCTCACCGGTATCTATCTCAACATCAAGATGATGCCAGCTCGGCTCAAACAGCTGCCTTTTTGGAAAAAATCACAGCGCCCAGCGCGCCCGGCTGCGCAAACAGCATCGCTGGCTGCACCAGCGGCCGAGTCCGGGGGGCAAACTACAACCCAAACGCTGCCCAAAACGGCCTCAGCCACAAAGGTAAAAGACGGACGTCCTCAGCGACTGCGCCTTAAATCTTGGCTGCTTAAGTATCACTATTGGCTAGGCTGGATTGTGATTATTCCCTGGGCGTTTGTGATTACTAGCGGACTGCTGCTGCAGGTGCGCTACGAAGTTCCTTGGGTGATGCCGGTTCAGCAGCAGGGACAAGGAACCGTGCCGCAGATAGAATATCCGCAAATCTTAGAAACCGCTCGTCAGGTACCGGACTACGGCGTTCAGGCGTGGAAAGATGTTTGGCGCGTCTATGTGTATCCTAACAAAGGCATTACCACTATCCGAGCAAAAAACCGCGAGGAAATGCAGATTGATTCAGCTACGGGAGAGGTCCTACAGATTGCGACTCGCCGTACCGACTGGCTAGAAGATATCCATGAGGGTAAATGGATGGGCCTTAATCTGTGGCTGTTCTTACCCGTGCATATTCTGTCTTTGTTTCTGTGGTTGACCGGCACCATAGTTGCCTACAATCGCTGATTGCGCAACCGCTGTAAAGCTAGCCTGTCATGATGAGTTCAGGCTAGCTTTGCGACAAATCTTCTATCTTTCTATACCAGAGAACGACAGCTGGGAAAACTATACCCGAATCCCTAGATCTGGCAGGCGGCAGCTTTTGGAGGCTATCGCTGAGACCCGCTGTTAGTTTGGAGTATAGACATGAGACATTGCACCTGGGGCATATTGCTCAGTGGACTGGCGCTGCTACCGATTGGCTGTGGTTCAGCGCCGACTGCGGCTCAAGGGGGGGATACATCAGAGGCTGCTTCAGTGCCTCAGACCCAGCAAACCATTGCTATCATTGGTGCCAGTACGCCCTATCCAGCGCTTAAGCTGCTGGCCTCGACCTACGAGGCCGAAGCGCCAGAGACTCAGATTACGTTTTTAGAATCAAGCCAGTCGGGCGGCGGCATTGCCGGTGTTAAAGCAGGTCTAGTCGAGATTGGCACCGTCACCCGCGCTCCAAAGCCAGAAGAAGCAGACGACAGCTTAGTTTATCGTCAAATCGCTAAAGATGCGCTGCTCGTTGCAACGCACCCTAGCGTTGAGGGCATTGACAATCTAACCACTGAGGAGCTGCAGGCTGTCTATAGTGGTGAAGTTACCAATTGGCAAGCCTTAGGTGGCCCCGATGCTGAGATTGTGGTGCTCGATCGAGCAGAAGATACCTCAGCCAAACGGCTGCTGCGCAAGCATTACCTGGGCCCAGATCTGAAAAATGCGGCTAACTCTATCATGCTGCGGCGCGAATCAGACGTGATTGAGGCCATTCAAAATACGCCCTACAGCATTGGCACGCTCTCTCTCGCCAAAACCAAGGCTAGCAATCTGTCCGTCAATTGGCTCAGCCTGGATGGCGTCACACCAACCCCAGACAACTTAGACTCGGATAGCTACGTCATGCAGCGCGCGCTCGGCATCGTTTGGTACGGTACGCCCTCTGAAGCCACGCAAGACTTTATTGACTTTATTTTCAGTTCGGTCGGGGCCGACATTCTTTCTCAAGCAGGCTTTACGCCCACAGTCGCTGAGTAAGCTGATGCATTTGGCCGGTTATTGTTCTTGTTCAATATCGTGATCAACCGCTACTCAAAGCTGCCCCTAGCCGGTAAAATTCTGATTCCGATACTGTCCACATTCTTGGGCATGTGGACGGTCGGAACGGTCTCTGTTGGCTATATTGAAACCCAAAAGCAGGCCTACGAGCTGCAGCGCGAAACCCAGAATGCCGCTTTTCAAATCTCAAAAGAGATCGCAGCTGCTCAAAGACTGCTAGGCTTTAAGGCTAAATCAATCACCGATGTGGCGCCGCTGACAGAGGCCGTCGCTGCTCAAGATCAGCAGGCTTTACTGAGACTCTTACTGCCGCTCAAAGCTAGCTTAGAGCTGGATCTGCTGAAAGTCATTGATCAAAACGGCGCGGTTTTGTCCGATTTGAGAAGTTCGGTAGTTGGGTCGGCGCGTCTGCAAGATGCAGAAATAATGGAACTCGCCCAGAAGGGTCTGATGGTTACTAGCATAGTAGTGCCGGCTGATAGCATGGCCGCCCCGCTGCTCATCAAGAGTTTATCAGTCACCTCCAAGCAGGACGATGTGGGCACGATTATAGTGGGCTATGCCCTGACGCCTGCAATGCTAGAGCAGATGCTTGGTGCGGGGCGACAGCAGCTCGTCCTGCTGCAAAATTCAACCGTGATTGCGGCCACGTTGCCAGTCAGCAGCTCAGTCAGCTGGACTCAGCCGCTACCTCCTGCTGTTCGCATTGACAAGGCTGCCTACCTTAGCCATACCATTGAGCTCCCTCAGGTGGCTGATGAACGGCTTCAAGCAGTGGTGCTGACGCCGCTCGCCGCCTTTCAAGCTTCTCAGCGTCAGCTGTGGCTGCTAGTGGGTGGCTTTGGTCTGCTGGGCGGGCTGCTAATCTCGGCGGCAGGGCTGTGGGTCACGCGCTTGATCACGCGGCGAATCACTGAGCTCACTAAAGCAACCCAGAAGCTGGCCGACGGCGATCTGGCGGTTCGCATTCCAGCGGAGGGCTGTGATGAAGTGGCGACGCTGGCCACCGGCTTTAACCACATGACCGAACAGCTCAAGCATCGCGATCGCAAAATTAAGCTGCAGTTAGAAAAGCTAGAGCAGCTAGTCAAAGAGCTGCAGCAAATGCCAGAGCAGGTACATACCGAAAAGATGGCGGGCTTAGGACAGATGGTGGCTGGGATTGCCCATGAAATTAACAATCCAGTTTGTTTTATCTACAGCAACGTGCCCCCTGCTAAAGAATATGTACAAGACCTGGTTAATTTAATTGCGCTCTATCAGCAGCATTTCCCTGAACCGCCGGCTACTATTCAAGAGACGGAAAGCCTAATCGATCTTGACTTTGTTACGGAAGATTTGCCGAAGCTGCTCGATTCGATGCAGTCTGGAGCGCAGCGCATTCGCGAGATTGTGCTAAGCCTGAGAAATTTTTCTCGTAAGGACGAGGCCGTGATGAAATCGGTCAATCTCCACGAAGGCCTTGATAGCACGCTCGTCATTTTAGGCCACCGGCTGAAGGCGCAGCCTAGTCGGCCGGCCATTGAAGTGGTCAAAGCGTACGGCGCGCTGCCAAGGGTTGACTGTTTTGCTGGGGAAATTAATCAGGTGTTTATGAATCTGCTGAGCAACGCCATTGACGCGCTAGAAGCAAAGATGGCTGACCATGCGGCAAGGAACGCCGAGCATAGCTCATCCTTTTCTCCGAAAATTTGGCTGCAGACCGCGCCTCACGGTAACGACTGGGTGACGATTACTATTGTCGATAACGGTCCTGGCATTCCCGAAGAGATTCGCAGCAAGCTGTTTGATCCCTTTTTCACCACTAAGGAGGTGGGTAAAGGAACAGGCTTAGGGCTCTCTATTAGCTATCAGATTATTGTCGAAAAACATGGTGGCAAAATCTGGTGTGAGCCTCAGCCTAACCAGGGGGTCAAGTTTGTCATTCAAGTTCCCACTGCTCTCAGTGCGGCGCGCTCTCATGCCAAATAGCCAAGACGGCTCAGCTCAGTACCGGCGATCGCATGGCAAAGCGATTTCTCAGCGTCTGACAGCTGTGTCTGCCAGGCGCCCACTACGCCCTGACGGACGTACTGACCTGCGCCCTTCTGCGCCACCCGGCTGATGTCGGCTGCCTGCACCTGTGCGCTGACCTGGCCTGCTGTCCAGTCGAGCTGCGCAAAATCGAGCAGCCGCTGTAGGCCAGCCGTCGGGTCTGCCCGCAGCGCTTCGTAGCGCACCCTGTGGATGCGCGGTGCCAGGTCAGGCTGGGCTCGAAACTGGTCTCCCCAGGCGATGCAGCGCCGCCACTGGCGGATCGCCCCGGCGGTGCCGACCCTGGCCCAGGCCTGCTGCTGCGCCAGCGCGTTGTAGGAGGCGCAGACATCGCGACCGTCGCGAATCACTTCGACCACGCGCGCTTCGGGAAAACGGCGCAGCAGCCGATCGGCGTAGCGCAGGTGCAGCGGCGTTTTTTCGAGCAGAGTCTGACCCGGCTGCCCCTGCTGCTGAAAGAAATGCTCAAGCAGGGCCGCGATCGCGGCCTCGGCCTGGTCGGACGGCGAGCCGGGCTGGGTCTGGGCTGCTTTCAGGATAGCTTTGAACTCAGCCGGACCTGCCAAGGCATGCAGCCCATAGCTGTGAGGTCGGTTAAGGATCCGGTAGCTGCGCCAGATCCCGCGCCAGATATCGAATGGCTGAAAACCGAACAGCAGCGGTCGCAGGCCGTAGCGTCGCAGAGTGCCTTTCCAGGCTCGCCATCGCTGACGCCGTGACTCGGCCGGCAGCGTCACGAAGGGTTCGTACACAAGCCGGTAGGCGTGCGTCTCGACCGGCACCGCCACCACGTCGGGATGGCCCGCGATCAGCGTCGTCACCCAGGAGGTGCCCGAGCGCGGACAGCCGACGACGAAGAGCTTAGGTGCAGCCATGATTAGGACGATGCGCGCGCGCGATGAGGGCCTGCTGAGACCGGCAGGTCCGGTACGGCTGTGCCAACCAGGGCGGTGAAGACCCGAGCGCAGTCGTCGAGCCTGTGGGTGCTGTACTGCTGGTGGGCATTGCTGGCGACGGTCTGCAGCGAAGCTAGCAGATTAGGGGTTTGCTGCGGCAGCTGCTGCAGCGCCTGGGTATCTAGGTAGTGCTGATGGGCGACGATGCCGTCTTGCGATCGCAGCGGCCGCTGGTTGCAGAGCGGCAGCAGACCGTGGGCACAGTAGGCCGCATACACCGTCGATTTGGCCAGGTTGTGCGGAAACCGGCGATAGTCAAACAGGCCGGCTACAGCATTGAGCATTAGCTGGCTGACCTCAGCGGCGGGCAAAAAGCCCGTCCTAACGACCTTAACCGCTGGCGCTAGCTGATCAAAAGTCCAGTCAATCGGTCGACCCACGTCGTAAAGCGTATGGATATCTAGCCGCTGACAGACCTGACGCAGCGTTGCCTGGTTGCGATGGTAAAGCCGCAGGCGGTCGCTGCTGCCAAAGACGACCAGTGCGCGATCGCGATCGCTCAGCGGCGGTACGTTGCTGGGTTCGCCAATCGTCGAAAAATTCGGGATGCAGTGCACGGGCTCGGTCGCCCAGCCCGATAGAACCCGCTGAAAGGCGCTGTTGTTCGTCACCACTACATCTGCTGCTCGCGCCAGCCCGCGCGATACCCGCTGCTGCACCAGATTTGGACAGCGCAGCCCGCGATAGCGCAGCGTCGGCAGCTCGTGGAACATGACCACCGTTCTCAGCCCGCGCCGTTTCAGCGCCGTCAGCACGGTCACTAGCCACAGCGGCGTATCCAGCTTACCCAGCAAGTAGGGATAGTTGCTGTACTGCAGCACCACGGTAGACACGCCCGTTGGAATCCGCTCGAGCAGGCCCGCCACCGTATGCGCCTCCAGCCGATGCACCGGAAAGCCTTCGACCCGCGATCGCGTCCGCCGACTCGGACGAAACACCAGAAAGTCCGAGCCAATCTGATTGCGATCGCGCAGTCGCTGCGCCAGCAGCAGCGCATAGTCCCCTACACCGTCCACATCGGGCGAGAGTCGAGGCACGATTTGCAGAATGCGAGTAGCCATAGGGAGTTAGGGAGCTAGGGAGTTAGGGAGCTAGGGAGCTAGGGAGTTAGGGAGCA
>JAAHIA010000143.1 GCA_010671975.1 Leptolyngbya sp. SIO4C1
GCCGTGCGGCTGAACCATCAGTACGGCAATATCGCGCGTTAGCTCGATGTGCTGCTTTTGGTCTTCGCCCACCGGCACCAGATCTGGCTCATACAGCAGAATATCAGCCGCCTGCAGCACCGGATAGTCAAGCAGACCGACGCTGACGTTTTCGCCCTGCTTCACGGCCTTTTCTTTGAACTGGATCATGCGCTCCAGCCAGTTGAGCGGCGTCACGCAGTTAAACAGCCAGGCCAGCTCGCTGTGAGCCGATAGGTGCGACTGCACAAACAGCGTCGAGCGCTCTGGGTCGATACCGCAGGCAATGTAAGCAGCTGCCACTTTGTAGGTGTTGTCGGCTAGCACTGCCGGATCGTGCGGCACCGTGATGGCATGCAGGTCGGCCATAAACAAAAAGCAGTCGTAGTCATCCTGCAGCTCGACCCAGTTGCGGATTGCGCCTAGGTAGTTACCTAAATGCAGATTGCCGGTCGTCTGAATGCCAGAAAGAATGCGCTGCTTGCCCATGAGTTGCCTATCGTACTGCTTGTTAAGATTCTATAAGAAAGCTGCCTCGCAAGACAGCGGTTAGACTCAGCCTAGCCTAGCCAACGTAGCCGACCCGCACGTATGGATACTATTACAACTCTCCAAGCCTTCTTTGGCCCCAGCTGGCAGACCTTCTTTCTAGGCGTTAGCGCGCTCGGATCGAAGTATGCCTATATCACTTTGATTGCGCTCTACTACTGGCTAGTTTCGCCGCAGCTAGGACGGCAGCTGGGCATGACGCTGGGGCTCAGCTACGTCAGTAATCTACTGCTCAAAGACCTCTTTAATCAGCCGCGTCCCTTTACGCTCAATCCTGATGTTGCCATGCCGCTAGCGCAGGCAACCGCCGACGGCAACGCCTTACCTAGCGGCCACAGTCAGGGAGCCGCGACCTTCTGGTTTTTCCTCGCCTGGCGATACGCGCGGCTGTGGCCGTTGGCTACTGTCTTCGTGGCGCTGGTAGCGCTGTCTCGGCTGTATTTAGGCGTGCACTATCCGCTTGATGTGATAGCCGGTGTCTTGATTGGCTTAGCCTTTGCCTGGGTAGGCTCGCGGCAGCTGCGATCGCTCACCTGGCCGCGTCAGTTAGAAATTGCGACAGTGCTAGCGGCTTTTCTCGCTGCTGTAGCGCTGCCTGAGATAGCGGCACCGCTGGGGGTATTTATTGGATTTTGGCTAGCCTCAGTTCGCTTTAAGCCGCCGCTTGGCTGGCCAAGCAAAATTTTTTGGAGCGTCAGCGGTCTGAGCGTAGTGCTGCTTAGCCTGATTGGGCTGGGCGAGCTATCCGACTGGGCAAGCTTACCTGAGTGGATGGACTATTGGCGCTACCTGGCTGTGACCCTGCTGGCGACTGAAGGCTGGCCTCGGCTGATGCAGTTTGCAAAAGCCTAATTCTGCCCGGAACTGGCTGTTTTGGCTGGGAAGTCTCAATAATAGAATATCGGCTAGATTGAGTTTCATGCGTAACCTATTCCCTGATCTATCAGATACTGCCGTCATGCCTAAGCGCGATCGGCTGCGCTGGCTGATGATTGCAGCGGTAGCAACGGTTGTACTCTGGCAGGTGCCGCTGGGTGAGTATTTGCTCTACCCGTTTACAATTTTGGCCACCTGGTTTCATGAGATGGGCCACGGGCTGACGGCAATGCTGCTAGGGGGCAATTTTCAGAAGCTGGTGCTCTATCCCAACGGCTCTGGCGTGGCAATTAGCAGCGGTCGCGTCTTTGGCGGGGCACTCGGGCATGCGATGGTGAGCGCAGGCGGACCCATGGGGCCACCGCTGGCTGGGGCAGCGCTAATTTTGGCTTCGCGACAGGCGAAGACGGCGCGCTGGGGGCTGATCGCGCTGGGGGCGCTGCTGATTGCCTCCACTCTGGTTTGGGTGCGATCGCTCACGGGCTGGCTGGTGCTGCCGCTGCTGGGCGCAGCTATTCTCTACATTGCGCTGCGCACAAAGGTCTGGGTAAAAGTCTTGACGGTGCAGTTTTTAGGCGTGCAGGCCTGCATTAGCACCTTTCATCAGCTGGATTATTTATTTACCTATCAGGCGACGATTGGCGGCCAGACGATGCTCTCGGACACAGGCCAGATCTCTAAAGCGCTGCTGCTGCCGCATTGGATTTGGGGTAGCTTACTTGCGATCGCAGCAGTTCTGCTCTTGGCCAAGAGTTTGCAGCTCGCCTACCGTGACGAGTAGTCTCAGCGAGTCTCAGTGAGTCTCAGTGGCGTGATTACCAGGAGCACAACATTATGGCTAAAACCACAACTACCTACTGGAACCCGTTGGCGATAGCTAATTCAGACAAATGGGAGACAATCGCAGGCACCAACGGCATGATTGAGCAAATCTTTCTAGCCATTGATGAAGCAACCGGTGATTTTACTCGACTCACCCGATTCAAGGCTGGAGCCGATACGTCAGACTTTGGACCACAGGTGCATGACTTCCCAGAAGAGATTTTCATCCTATCGGGACAAATGTATGACAAAGCATTTGAGCGTTGGCTCGAAACGGGTGATTATGCCAGTCGTCCTCCCGGCGAGGTGCATGGCCCCTTTATCGCCAAAACCGACTGTTTGGTTTTAGATTGCTCTTATCCTAGCCTTACTGTTGAGCTGTAGGTTATCAAAATCGATGGCAAGCGTCGTGCTCGGTTATGCCAGTGAAACGAGGCGTCAGGCTCTTGCTAAATTATACGCCGCTGCTCTACCCCCTATTCGTGCTATTTTGGAACGTCGTTCCTGACCTGTTCTTCACCCTTACATCACGAATTTGCTGGGCAAACCAGGCGGCTGCAACAGTATTTGGCTGCTCAGCTAGCTGTTCTAATGTCTCTTCTAATAGGCTAATTGGTAGCCCCAACAGCACATCTGATCGTTCGCAAGCTTCATAGTCGCCCTTTTTATTTAAGCGAAAAGCAAACACACGCAGCCCTTTCACATCCACAACCCAATATTCAGGAATGCCTAAGCTGGCATAAAGGCGCTTTTGCTCATCCAGGTCGTTAGCCAGCGTCGTATCAGAGATTTCGCCTACTAGGTCGGGCACGCGATGCTGCCGCAGATCAATCCGTCGCGGCATTCCTTTTTGCCACCTGGGGAAGCCGTCACCTTTGTAGAGCACTAGATCTGGCGCACAGGCTTGAGTTTCAGGCTTTTCAATCAGGCAGCGCCCAAAAGAAGATAGCTGCTCATCAGGAAATTGCAGCGCCCAAAATGCGAACAGCATCGTAAACAAATCGCAGAAACTTGCATGATTAATGCCTTCTTTGCCCATGTCAACCCATAGCCATCCTTGGTTAAATGCCAGCTTGATTCGCTGATCGGCGCTGTCTCGCAGCGCGATATAGTCTGCCCAGGTTGCAGGCTGCCAGGTTTGGAGAGTGGCTGGTGAAACTAAGGCAAGGGTCATGGTGCAAACCAAAAGCGCTGCTACGCCAATTATGCCGTACTTGACTAAACAGAAGCAGCTGCTGCGATCGCTCACGGCTGAGCAGTGGCAGACGCTAAGCAAAGCCATGCCGAGCTTCACTGCCGCAGCTGCTTTTGATCGCTTTTTAGAGCAGCTTATCAAGCCCGTAGATTAGCGACTTTAGCGGCATCACCTTGCGAATGCACAGCAGCACGCCGGGCATGTAGCAGGCGCGATCGCTCGTATCGTGGCGCAGCGTATAGAGCTGTCCTGGCGCGCCAAAAATTACTTCCTGATGGGCAATGAGGCCAGGCAGCCGCACGCTGTGAATGCGAATGCCGTCTGGGGTCATGCCGCCCCGCGCGCCGGTCATTTTTTCAGTCTCGTCTACCTCGGGCGAGTTGAAAGTCTTGCGCGTGTCGCTCAGCAGCTGCGCGGTTTGGACGGCAGTGCCGCTAGGCGCATCGGCTTTTTGATTGTGATGTAGCTCAATGATTTCTACATGGTCAAAGTACTGAGCAGCCTGCAGCGCTGCCTGCTGTAGCAGCACCACGCCAATTGAAAAGTTAGGAATAATTAAGCAGCCAATGCTAGCTTTCTCGGCAAACTCGGCCAGCTCTTTGATTTGAGCGTTGCTCAGTCCGGTGGTGCCCACAACTGGGCGCACGCCGTATGCGATCGCGGCCCGCACTGCCTCATAGACCCGATCGGGATGGGTGACATCGACCATAACGGCTGCGCCCTGACTCTGTGCCATTACCAGCGTTGCCTCTAGATCGCTGGTCACCGGAATCTCTAGCGGACCGCAGCCGGCAATCTCACCGATGTCTTGACCCGCCAGTGCTGGATTTCTGTTAACAGCGCCCACTAGCTCTAGATCGTCAGCCTGAGCCACGACTTTAATAATCTCACGGCCCATCTTACCGGTTGCACCGTTTACCACCACTGGAATTTTGGTCTGTGTCATCTCTACTGTACGATTACTGCTTTTTCCTATTTAGGATACTGCTTTCGACTGTCACAGCTGATTGACAATCTTTAGCTAAAGCCTAACGATTGCTGATGGAGTCGCTGACGGCGACTGCTCAGTCGAATCATCAGGGAATCTCTTATGCAACGTGTTTTTACAAACAACACTGGCGTTGATATTACTCGCTTTCAACCGACTGATGTCAGCTCTACGCTTGAGGTCTCAGGCGTTTCAGGTCAGCTACAGCGGGTGACGCTAACGCTTGACTTACTGCATACCTACACCAGCGATTTACAGATCTTTTTAATTGCACCAGGCGGGCAAACGGTGCTGCTGGTGGCTGGGGAAGGCGGCAGCGGTGATAACTTTTTGCAAACCACGTTTGACGATGCTGCCCCCGTTGGCGTGGCTCAGGCGGCCCCGCCCTTCACCGGCACTTTTCGGCCTGAGGGTCAGCTGTCTAGCTTGACTGGCCTTGACCCCAACGGCACCTGGACGCTGAGAATCGTCGACACCGCTTTTCAAGATGGCGGCTCGCTCAACCGCTGGACGCTCTCGCTGACGCTCTCCGAGCAGGTGTCGTCCGGGTTTACCATCAATGTCAGATTCTTAGGCGGGCTGAATGCCGGGCAGCGCAGCGTATTTGAGACTGCAGCAGCCCGCTGGTCAGAGATTATCATTGGCGATCTGCCTAGCGTCACGATTGGTAGCGATGTCATCGACGATGTGCTGATTGAGGCCAGCGGCGCTTCGATTGACGGTCCTAACGGCATTCTGGGGCAGGCCGGCCCGACTCGGCTGCGCAGCGACTCGCTATTACCGGCAACCGGTACGATGCAGTTCGACATTGGCGATTTAGCCCGGCTAGAAGCCAACGGCGGGCTGTTTAATGTGATTGTGCATGAGATGGGGCATGTGCTAGGCATTGGCACTATTTGGCAGTCAAAGGGGCTGCTGACTGGTCGCGGTTCGCCCAATCCGATCTTTACCGGCATGAATGCTATGCGTGAGTTCGCTGCGCTGATCGGCGCGCCAACGCCAACGCCGGTGCCTGTGGCCAATACGGGCGGAGCCGGCACGCGCGACGGCCACTGGCGCGAGGCGGTCTTCGGCAGCGAGCTGATGACCGGCTTTCTCAACCCAGGCAGCAACCCGATTAGCCGCTTGACTATTGCTTCGCTAGAAGATCTCGGCTACGCGGTTAACTACAATGCTGCCGACCCCTATGCGCTGCCAACGGCGCTTGAGCTGGCCATCATGGGCATCGGTGCCGACAACTACGGTCACTGGCAGTGCAGCATGTGCGGCCATAACCGACCGGGAGGGCTACTGCCGACTTTAGTGAAGTAGCGATCAGTGGGCAAAAGCTCGCAGTAGGCAATACAAAAGGCTGAGAACTCGCTTCTCAGCCTCTAAAGACAGCCTACAAGACAAGCTAGGAATGCGGCTAACCCACTTCAACCTGGCTAGTATCGACGGCCTCGGTGCCATCTACCTGCTTTGCCACAGAAACCATTTTCTGCAGAATATCTTGACTGGGGAGCTTGCCCTTGAGTACGACCGTACCGCTGAGCTGAGCTACCCACAGCGTATCGACATCATCAAGCTGCGGATCTTCGTCAAACGCTAGTGCTACCCGCTTAGCTAGACCGCTCTCATCATACTCTCCAGTCAGACCGACGCGATAGGCTGGGATATCGTCTTTGTCGTCGGCTTGAGCCGTGCTGGCCGGAGCAGAGGCTACTGGTTTAGAGGCTGCTTTGCTGCTAGTACGACGACCAGACGCAACTTTAGTCGAAGCGCCTTTGGGTTTATCGGTGCCGAAAATTCTTTTTAACCAACCCATATAATTCCATCCAAATGTAGGACAAACCGGCAATTTTGCCGTTAATCACCCCATAGCCTATCGCCAACGCTTCCGAATTTCACCTGCTCTGGGATACAGATAGCTTTTATGTGTAGAAAAATGAACGCAGCGATCGTTTATTCAAACGGCTCATTCCTATCAAAAGAGCGGCGCGATCGCGCCGCTCTTGGTAAATTCTCAGTTGAACGCTCAGGCGTTTGCAGCTAGCTCAGTGCAGAATGGCTGCGGTCATAAGCGATCTGAGCGTTAAAGCTATATTTGCCCTGGATGCGGGTGCCGCTGCCTAGCTCCTCAGCTGGCAAACCCACTTGAGCAGCTGCTCGAGTAAGTAAAGACTGCTGTCGCTGCTTGATTAAATGATGGTGACGAGACATGAGGGCTCGGGCTTGCTCACGAGTAGACATAGCAGATTCTCCTAACGCTGGAAAAAAATTGTTTGAACGCTTTTCTAAATTATAGATATATTTCTGTAGCAACGGCTACAAAAAATGCTATTTAAATCACAAATCGCAACGAATTTTCATTGATTTAAGCAGTAATCTGGATTGATTTTAGTCTATGAAGCTCGCTGATAGTCTGCTACAGTTGCGATCGCGGCTGCAGACTGTTTTGCAGCGCGGCTCAGGTTTCAGGATCGAGCGCTTCGAGCATTGCTGCGTAAGCCATCTTGGGCTGATAGTCGCGGTCAAACAGCAGTGCTGCTCCAAAGTCCTTGTATCTGTGAGGAATCCAGGAATAGCGATCGGTAAAGCCCCAGGTTGTAAAATTTGAGCAGCTATCAGCCGCGATGCAGGTACTGAGCATGGTTCGGAATAGGTCTGCCTGCGCCAGTCGGTCTTGCTCAGAAGCCGGCAGCGCCAGCCGCACGTCCATTTCTGTGATATGAGTTTCTAGCCCCAGCTCACCCAGTCGCTGTAGGTTGGTCGCTACGTCTGAGGCATCCGGCGCATTTTGTAAGCTCAGGTGCATTTGTAAGCCAACGCCGTCAATGGGAATATCTTTTTCAACCAAAGACGACACCAGCCGATAGATAGCCTCCGACTTACGGCCTAGCCCTTCACCGCCGTAGTCATTGTAAAAGAGACGAGCGTTTGGGTCGGCTGCATGGGCCCAGCGGAACGCCATGCCAATATAGTCCGGGCCAATTTGCCTCAGCCAGACGGTATCTCGCAGTCTGCCGCTGTCTGCGATCGCTTCATTCACCACGTCCCAGGCCATGACTTGCCCTCGGTAGTGGCCCACGACGGTTTGAATATGGTTGCGCAGCAGGGCAATGGCCGCATCGCGCGATCGCGCTGCTTTCACCCAGTCGGGTATCTGCGAGTGCCAGACCAAGGTGTGCCCTCGCACCATTATGCCGTGCGTATCGGCAAAGTTGACTAGCGTGTCGGCTTTGTCAAAATCGTAGCGCTCCGGCTCAGGATGAAGCCTAGAGAACTTCATTTCATTTTCGGGTGTCAGCTGTCTAAATTCACGCGCTAGCACGTCGCGGTAGCGCTCGTCCTGCTGCAGCGCCGGGAAGGAGACGGCCGTTCCCATCCTGATCCCGTTTAGAGCCGCTAAAGCACTCAGCGTCATGATTGAAGCATCGGTAGGATACAGGCTAGGCAGTAAGAATAAAGCCAGCCCCAGCAGCACCGCCAGCAGAGTTTGGCGTTTTAGGAGACAGCGCATGGTTAGAGCGTCCGCTTACCGGCTCGGCGCATTAGCAGGCACTTCAGTAGGGGCAGGGCTATAGTCTGCGGCAGGCTTTGACGTTGTCTGCAGCAGGTGCTGGCCCAGGCGGCGCGCCAGCGCCAAAATTGTAAAGGTGGGCGAGTAGGATGGTCCCGTGGGAAACACCGCCGAGCTCGCAACATAGAGATTATCAGTGCCAAATACGCGACAGTCGGTATCCACCACGCCCGCCCCTGGCCGATCGGCCATGCGGGTGGTTCCCATTTGGTGAGCCGCATCGGTCATATTTTCTAAACTCGGCGGCTCGTCACCAAACTCGAAGCTGCCTAGCCCAACTGCCTTAGACCGCTCTGTCAAAAGCTGCAGCGTTTTCTGCATGGAGCGACGATCGTGGTCAGTGAAGCACCAGTTCACTTCCAGCTGGCGCTGGCCCAGCGCGTCGCGCTCGGTGCCCAGCTTGACGCGGCTGCCTTTGTGGGGCACTTGCTCAACAACAAACTTCACCCGGTAAGTCTCAACCGCACCGTTGTTGTCTCGACAGGCCGGACGCCCGGTCAAGAGCCGCTTCAGCCAGTCTGTGCGTGTCTCGTAGAGAGGCTTGAGATAGAGCACATGCTCTAGCAGCTGATGCGCCTGCTGAGTTTCATCATCGAGTGCAAAACAGATACAGAAGCGAGGCTTGGGGCCATACTGCAGCTCGCGCGCGTAGTCTCGAACCAGCGGTCCGGGGCGCAGGGTGCCCGTATGGTGCTTGGGATGATCCGAATAGAAGCGACCCACCAGATCGTACTCGTTGCCGATGCCGCCTGGGATCTGCCGATCGGAAGCCAGCAGCAGCCGCGCCGCTTCAAAGGCGCCAGTCGCCAACACAACGGTGTCGCCCTCAACCGTCAGCTCTCGTCCCTCTAGCGAACGACAGCGAACTGCCGTCACGCGCTGACCTGATTCATCCAACCGCAGCTCGGTCGCGGTGGCTCCCAGCACCACCCGCAAGTTTTGAGAGCGGCGCATTTCTTCACCGAAGCGTTTTGCCGTCCGCGTCGGTGTATCCTCCCAATAGAAGCTGCTCATCTTTAGACCGCCGGCTGCAATTCTGGCCCGCATCGCCATGATTTCCGGCCGGACAGCTTCTGCTTCTAAATCACCGAAGCCGTAGTCTTTCGCAGCAGAGCGATAGTGCGGTAGTAGGTCGCCAAAGTCAATTGGCCAGCCGCTGTTGGCCACCCAGGATCTGCCTTCAAAGTCTGAGGGCTGCAGATATTTCCACTTTCCGGTCCAGACGTTGCTGGTGCCGCCAAACTGACGCACCCGACTGACGCCGCGCAGCTCGGGCGGCAAATAGCGATGGTAGTACGCATCTGGTTTCAGTTCGCGGTGGCGCTTGCCTAAGAAAACGACGTCGTTCAGAGCCTGGATGGCCGGATCGAATCGCTCACGGCCGCTTTCTACCAGGATGACCTGCCGACCGTGGCGGGCTAGATGCGTGGCTACTTCAGCGCCGGCAATGCCAGAGCCTAGAACAATCACCTGTCCTCGCAGCACCGTCTGCTCATCTATTTCAAGAATATCGGTAATCATAGCTCTGTTCCTAAAATCTTTATTCCTAAAATTGTTTACTCAACGCGCACTTCTACAAGCGTTTGACTAAGAAGTGCGAACCGGCACCGCAGGCCGAATCTGCCGCTTTAGCTGAGACAGCGTCGCATGAAAAGCTAAGCCGCAAACGTGCCGAGGATGGAGCGCTAATGCCCGAATGAAGGACATTAAAGCTGCATTGGTCTGCCCCATTTCATGAGAGGTCAGCGCGTGCTTATAGACAAACTCAGCGAACATCTTAGGCCGAGCGTCAAAGGCGGCTCGATGTTTTTGCAGCAGCCGTTGAAAGCTCTCCTGCCGCAGCTTCGGGTTGCCTGAGACCCGCGCGCCTGAGTGAGACAGCAGCCGGTAGGTAACCACTGGCAGACCAATCAGCGTGCATTCAGGATTGAGCCGCAAGAAGAATTCAGAGTGAACGCGAGAGCGAAAGGTCTCGTCCCAGCCGCCAATCTTTAGCACCAGATTGCGCTCTACCACCAGCGTCTGCTTCGTGTTATACGAGCATCCCGCTTCTGCCGTCTCTAGAAAAAAGTAGCTGCCGCGAGGGCAGCGGCTAGGCGGTAGCCGAGTAGACAGCACTTCGCCGCGCTCGTTCACCTTATGAATGCCTGAAATAGCGGCTACGGGGGACTCATCGGTTGCGTTCTCTATCGCGGCCAGAGAAAGCTCGGTCATGTTAGGCAGCAGACAGTCATCGTCATCCAAGTAGGTGACCCAGCGCCCCCGCGCCGCCTGAGTTCCGACGTTGCGAGCCCCGGCACCACCGACGCCCTGATCTAACCGAATCACCCGCAGTCGGCGATCTTCAGGCAGGCAGACGGGCGGGCTAGAGGCGTCATCGACGACGACGACTTCTAGGTCTGAATAAGTCTGATTGAGAGCACTTTGAACCGCTGCCGGCAGCAGGTCGGGCCGGTTGTGGGTGGGGATGATAATGCTGAGCTGAGGAGAAGACATGGGCAGAACGCTTATTTAACCGGTAAGGGCAGGGTCGCGGGCACCATCGCCCAGGTTCGCGGCTGATAAAACTGGCATTTGTTAATTCGGCTGTCGGCCGTGACGGTAAATCGAAACGACTCGACTACGTCAAACGTGGTAGTGCCGGTGGTCACCACGCCCGGCAACTATCAGTACATTGGTCGCCTAGAAGTCGAATTTAACGACCAGGGCGTCGTCACCAGCTTTAACGGCGAGCCGG
>JAAHIA010000144.1 GCA_010671975.1 Leptolyngbya sp. SIO4C1
TATTAGCCCCGTCATTGACGTCGACAGGATGATCATGGTAATCGACAGGGCCAAAAATCCTTGCGAGAGCCGTCGCTCAAGCCGCCGCTCGTTGTGCGAACTTAGCACGAAAAACGTGATTAGCGTCAGCGTCATGTACGCTGAAAACGTATTTTTCTGGTTGTAGATGCCTCGCCAGGCCCCCGCAAATTTACCGCTGAGATGTTTGCCAACAGAGGGGATGGCAAAGACATAAAATAGCGAGAGCAGCGCCGCTATGCCCAGCGCAATGGCGAGCAGTCGGAGCTGTTCGCGCGGTCGAAATCGAGAAGCAAAATAGAGCGCAAAGGTCGTTGTCTGTAGAATTTCTCCTTTGATGCTGTCCATTGCATCAACCGGAGAGCGGGACCATAAAACGGAGAGAATCGCTAAGCCAATCAGCGGCCAAATTAAAGCACCGTGATGCACCGTTCTCAAAGTTGAGCGCCATCGCATCAGCGCCAGCAGGCCTGACAGCATCAAAATGCTGTACCGCGCTAGCGTCAGCAAACTGAGATTGCCGCCGAGCAGCGGCTCTGCAGCGCCTGCAAAAAACAGCAGACTCATGACCGAAAAGCCTTGCTCAAACAGAGTTAGATACGACTGCTGACGATCGATTTTGGGCGCAGAAGAGGCGATAAGCACGAAAATTACGCAGAACGCTACGCTACCTAGCCGCTGATGCCGAAGAGAGAGGCTGATCTGCCATAAGGCAGTGGTCGGCTAGCCAGCTGGTTTCACTATCGTCGAGCATGAGCCAATGTTCAATCAGATCAAACCATGAAGCTGTCGCTGACTCGTCAATCTCTGCTGTTTGAAGAGGCTCTGAGAGCTGTTCGTACAGCTGAGGCTGACTCACTAGACGCTCAATTCGATGAGCAAGTGCCCGGGCGTTACCCGCTGGAAAGATCAGCGCGTTGGTGCCGTGTAGCAGCTTGCTGACAAAGGCACTATGGTCAGAAGCCACAATGGGAATATGGGCATAGAGTCCTTGGGCCACCAGGCTCAAATCTGCTTCAGGATATTCATGCCGAGTCGGCATAACCAAAATATCAGACTGCTCGAGGAGCTGCGCCAGCTCTGGCTCGGCAATAGTCTCGCAAAAGTCGATGCGATCTTCTAGCTGCAGCTGCAGTGCCTGCTGTCGAAACCGATCGAGCTCACCCTGCCCGATTAGCGTCAGCCTAGCCTGAATGCCTCTAGCGCGCAGCTGTGCGATCGCAATGATCAAATCGCCAACGCCCTTAGCAGAGATCAGCGGTCCTTTGTAAAGCAGCTGCAGCGGTCGGCTGGCGAGATCTAGCTGCCTTAAGGCGTTGGGTTCAATACCGATGTCTAGATTGTGAGGCCAGTTCCAGGGAATTATTTTTTGCGGACTGATGCCGGCCTGCTCTAGCGCTTTGGCAAACTTCCGTCCCTGAGCGCCCACGTAGCTGACCGCAGGCTGACTGAGGGCGCTGATTAGCCGGCCTGCGTCTCGACGCTGCAGCGCCGCCGCAAACTCAGATTCTGTAAACAGGGCCAACGTTGGAATCTGATTGCGAGCGGCCCAGCTAAACACCGTCCGATCGGGGACCTGCAGCACTAAGTGAGTGGGACAAAAATCAGCAATCAGCCTTACCACGGTGGCCGAATCGTCAGACAAATGACTGCAGCCGCTGCCGATAACGCGAAAGCCCGCACCGAGCATCTGACTGTAGGGCTGCTGCGATACGTAGCCCAGTGTTCCTACTTCCTGCAGCTGAAAACTCCATAGCGTCATCGATTCAATCACATGGGCAATTTCAGCTGTCAGGTTTAGATCGGCTGACATCAGCGCGTCACGATAGCATTCTGTAGGCGTGACGATAAGCAGCCGAATCTCGTGAGAATTCATTATTTTTTCACCCTATGTTTGGAACAAGCTGCACCGGGAGCATGGTTCCAAAGAAATCAAACCTTATAGCCCGTAGGATTATACCTTACAGAACAGGGGCGGCTGAGTTCAGTGCTCGCCGAGCATTTTTCCAAAGAATGGCTACACGCAGCGGATAATTGTTCAGCGCTGACGCAGCTTGCGGCTGTGACGGAACTTTTTAGCTGATTGCTCTATCTTTTTTAGCGGGCCTTGCCAAGCAGGGATAGACTTCGCGCTAAGGCCGCCGGTTGTTCTGCAGTTGAAGGATGGCTATGCTTCCTAACTTTGTAATTATTGGTGCGATGAAATGCGCTACCACTACCCTGCACGAGCAGCTAGAGGCTCAGCCAGGCATTTTTATGAGTGAGCCCAAAGAACCCAACTTTTTCAGCGACGACGACCAGTATCAGCGCGGGCTCGCCTGGTATCGTAGCCTCTTTGCAGCGGCTAAAAGCGAAGATCTTTGCGGTGAATCTAGCACGCACTACACGAAGCTACCGACCTACCCCAGCACGGTACAGCGGCTGCAGCAGCACCTGCCTGAGGTTAAAGTCATCTATGTGATGCGGCATCCTATTGATCGCCTAATTTCGCAATACATCCATGAATGGTCGCAAAAGGTAATATCGGGCAGCCTAGCCCAGGCAGTCAAGCAGCATCCTGAGCTCGTTGCCTATAGCTCATACAGCCGACAGCTGCGCCCTTACCTCGAAACGTTTGGCCCAGACCGCGTTCTACCTGTCTTTGTAGAACAGCTAAAGCAGCAGCCGCAGGCAGAATTTGAGCGCATCTGTCAGTTTATTGGCTACCCAGGTTCACCCACCTGGCTGAGCGATCTCAAGCACCAGCATGCTTCGAGCGAGCGGCTGCGCAAGAGCGCCTGGCGAGATACGATTGTCAATGCCCCCGTCCTAAGCCAGATCCGGCGCTATTGGGTGCCCCAGTCCGTGCGCGATCGCATCAAGGGGTTTTGGCAAATGCGGCAGCGACCGCAGCTGTCCGAGCACGACTACAGCTGGCTAGCGGCACAGCTGGATGAAGATCTCGCTATTTTAGGCCGCTGGCTGGGGCTAGAGCTTTCCTGTCAAACCTTTGCAACAGCCGTCCTGACACCCGATCTCAGCTGGGCTGATGATTTGGCCGTCGAGCTGCCAAAGCCGCTGCCGGTATCTTAGGGTCAGCACGGAACTTTTAGGCGTCACAGTTCATCGTTTAGTGGAAAGACAGTTAGTTGAAAGACAGTTCACAGAAGCCATGGCTAGCGATATTGGCATAGTTGCGATTGGCCGCAACGAGGGTGAGAGGCTCAAAGGCTGCCTCCGCGCTCTGAAGGCTCAGATATCTGAGCAAACACCGATTGTCTACGTTGATTCGGGCTCGACCGATGACAGCGTTCGCACTGCTCGTGAGCTAGGCGCCTCAGTGATTGAGCTCGATCTAGCTCAGCCGTTCACGGCGGCGCGGGCTCGCAATGCTGGCTTCAACTACCTGATGACGCATTTTCCACAGCTGCACTACGTGCAGTTTATTGACGGTGACTGCGAACTCTCGGCTGGCTGGCTAGAGGCAGCTCGACAGCGGCTAGATCAAGATCCGCAGCTGGCCATTGTCTGCGGCTACCGCCAGGAGCGATTTCCTCAGGCAACCCCCTACAACCGCTATACCGATCTAGAGTGGCAGAAGCTGCCGGGTGAAGCCTCAGCCTGCGGCGGCGATGCGCTGGTGCGTGTAAAAGCAATACGGGTCGTCAACGGCTACAACGGCAGCCTAATCTGCGGTGAGGAGCCCGAAATGTGTATTCGGCTGCGCCGGCTCGGCTGGAAAATCTGGCAGCTCGATCGGGTGATGGTGATTCACGACGCCGATATGCAGCACTTTGGCCAGTGGTGGAAGCGCGCCGTGCGCGGCGGTTGGGCCGTGGCAGAAGGCTTTGCTATGTACGGTCAAGCACCTGAGCAGTATATGGTGCGTCGGCATCGCAGCGGCTGGTTTTGGGGCTTTGGCATTCCTGCGATCGCACTAGCGGCGGCCTGGCCTACTCGCGGACTTAGCCTGCTGCTGCTGGTGCTGGCCTATGCTGGCCTGATGTACCGTGTCTATCGCTACCGCCGCAGCGCCTACAGCAACCCGCCTGCCCACGCGCTGAACTACGCCTTTTTCTGCACGCTCTCGAAGTTTGCACAAGCAGTTGGGCAGCTGAAGTACTGGCTGACGCGCTGGCAGCGCAAGACGCCGCTGCTCATTGAATATAAGGCATCCAACTAAAATCAGGCGTCAGCTGCTCGTGCGGGCGCGCTTATGCATCTTACTTTATGACTAGAGCGATAATGCCTAACTATTTATCTAAAGTTCTCTATATTCTTGCGGGTAAGCGACGGCAGCTAACATGGCTACTGCTGGCTTTTATCTTCTCTTCTCTTCTAGAAGCGGCCGGTATTGGGCTGATTGGGCCTTTTCTCAGCATTGTCTCTGACCCCTCTATTGTTGAGCGTCAGCCTTTACTAAGTGCTTTACTGATATCCGGGCTAGGGCTACAAACTAACCAAGAAATAGTTGTCTGGACAGCGATCTTGGTGATCGGCGTCTTTGTAATCAAGTCGGTGATCTATTTCCTATGTCGGTTCTATATTTTTCGATTTAGCTATCGGCAAAAGAGAGATTTGCAAACGCTGCTAGTACGGACCTATCTTCACGTTCCCTACCTGTTTCACGCCAAGCGGAACAGCGCTTCTTCAATTAACAACATCATCGCTGAAACCAATCAGTTCACTGTGAACTGCCTAATTCCGCTACTAGAGATGACTTCTAATTTTATTGTCATCGGCGTGCTTTTATGGCTGCTCTATCAAACGAGTCCGCTGCTGCTGGGGCTAGCGCTCGGTATTCTGCTGCCGTTCTTTGTAGTATTTGCTCAACTCAGTCGTCGTGCTCGGCACTGGGGTCGGATGCGGTCAGAGACTCAGCAGAAGATTATTCGGGCGATTAATCACGGCCTCGGCGGCCTGAAAGAAACGAAGGTAATTGGCTGTGAAACCTACTTTGAGCAAGATTTGCGCCACCACGCGGGCCAGTATGCTCAGGCTGCGATGCTGTTCGATAGCTTTCAGCTGCTGCCCCGCATTTCGATTGAGTCTGTTTTCGTGATCTTTTTGATTTCGTTCGTTCTGATCTTTCAGGTCTTTATGGGTCGAACCTCGGATGAGATGATGTCTGTTACCAGCGTGTTTGCGATCGCGTCTATTCGCATGATTCCTGCCGCCAGTCAGACCATGAACGCGATGGGTCGCATGCGGGCCTCTAGCTATGCGCTCAATATGCTCTACCGCGACCTCACTCAAATTGAGCAGTACCAAGAAGGCTCAACCTCTTTGGCCCAGACGATAGAAGCCCGGCGCGCTTCGAGCGCTCGCTTGCTCAGTCACGACTGGCACCAGATCGTGCTAAAAGATATTTCGTTTCGCTATCCTGAGACGACTCAGCCTGCGATTGATCGGCTGTCGCTGACAATTAACCGGGGCGAATCGATTGCCTTTATGGGGCGATCGGGGGCGGGCAAAACCACGCTGGTAGACATTTTGCTGGGGCTGATCACGCCCAGCAGCGGCGAGATCTACTTAGACGATACTTCGATCTACTCAGATCTCAGAGCCTGGCAAAACCTAGTTGGCTACATTCCCCAGACTATCTTTCTCACCGATCAAACAATTGAGCAAAACGTTGCCTTTGGCGTACCGCGCGACCAGATTGACATGGAGCGGGTACATCAGGCAGTTCGACTAGCGCAGCTAGAAGATCTGATTCAGCAGCTGCCAGACGGGCTCAGCACCCCCGTGGGCGAGCGAGGCGTGAGGCTTTCTGGCGGTCAGCGACAGCGCATTGGCATTGCCCGCGCGCTCTATCATCAGCGCGAAATTTTAGTCTTAGATGAAGCCACCTCGGCGCTCGACTCTGAAACCGAAAAGCTGGTCAGCGATGCCATCAATGCGCTCTCAGGAAGTAAGACACTGGTGATTATTGCGCATCGGCTCTCTACAATTGAGAACTGTGATCGCGTCTACCTACTAGAAAACGGTCAAATTGCTAAATCTGGAAAGCTCAGAGATGTTGCGGCAGTAGGCTAGCGCCTTTCGACAGCTTTCAACGACGGTACTCTATGTTCTAAGAATAGCTTCTAAAGAATAGCCATGTTAGTCTTTTTGACCTCAGTCAGGCATCCTCACAACTCTGCCTCCTATCAGAAAGTTGAAAGCCTGCTCGCGCGTACGCTCAACTCTATCTGCAGCCAAACCGACCAGAACTTTCACGTCGTGGTCGTCTGCAATCAAATCCCAGACTTTCAGGCTCACTACCCCAAGGTGGACTTCGTTCAAGTTGATTTCCCCCCCCCTTCCACCGAAAAGACGCCCAAGATTGAAGCAACGGGCGTGAAAAAAGATAAAGGCACCAAGCGCCTGGTGGGCCTGCTGCGGGCAGCGCAGTATTCGCCCGAGCACATCATGTTTTTTGACGCCGACGATCTCTTAAGCAATAGAATTGCCGAGTTTGTCAACGCCCGACCTAACGAGCACGGCTGGGTTGTCCAAGATGGGTACGTCTACGGCGACGGTATGAGCCTGCTGATGCCAAAGAAAGACTTTCATTTGGGCTGTGGCTCTTCTATCATCCTCAACTATAGCCTGCTTAAAACGCTGCTCAAGCTGCCGCCTGACTTTCCACCAAATCCCAGTCAGGAGATGATTTTGGAGAAAGTTGATAGCTATTTTCTACATCGCGTACTGGGCGATCATTCACGGGTAAAAGGGTATTTTCAAGAGACCGGCTATCCCTTAAGCAGCATGCCTTTTCCAGCCGCTATCTGGGTGGTGAATACTGGCGAGAATCGCTCGGTTGACAAAGGAATTTCTGGCATTCTGGGGCAGCCTATTACCCCTGAGGTTAGCCGCGAGTTTACGATTGAGCACCGCACCGTTGCTCTCCCGGATCTGATGGAAATCCTGATGCGGCTTCCCAAAGCTGTTTGGATATCCTTCAGGCTGTTAGTTTTCAGAGACCTCAAAAATAGCTTGTACCGACGCTTATCTAGTAAGCTTTGGTTCAAGCAGCTTAGGGGTAAGATGAGAGACGAGGTTCGATGACTACTCAAGAAACGCAGCTCAAAGACATTCGATTGCTGATCGTGCTGTATGCGGGCGACTACCGCGACGTGGTTCGCCGCGTCAATAGCAATCGCGGCACCACACACCATTCTCATCCGTTCGTGCTAGAGGCCATCAGTGAGCTATCTCAGCAGCTTCAGGAGATTACTATCTTATGCTGTCGATGCCCAGACGCTTATAATGAGGTTGTTTATCCTGGCTTTCGAGTAATTGGCAGTGGCTTTAATCCCTATGAGCGCATGAGCGATCTCATCCGGCTGATCGCTGACTATCAGCCAACGCATTTGGTCGTCAGGGTACCGCTTAAGCCCATTTTCAACTGGGCAATCAAGCATCGAGTGCCGACCATCACGCTGCTAGCAGATTCCTTCTTTTCTCAGCACTGGTATCAGCGTCTAAAAAATTGGGAGCTGCAGCGGCTCCTCAACCATCCCACGGTTGAGTGGGTTGGCAATCATGGCATGAATGCTAGCCAATCGCTGGCTGCCATTGGCGTCAAGGCGCAAAAGATTGTTCCCTGGGACTGGCCGCATCCCGAGCAGCCATCAGACCTCAGTGCTAAACAGCTGCGCTCAGGCCCGTCGCCGCTGCGGCTCATCTACGTCGGCACCTTAACCGAAAGGAAGGGGGTGGGCGATATCCTTAATGCAGTTGCAGCGTTAGAGAAACGCGGCCTTCACGTGCATTTTCAGATGGCGGGTCGCGGTGACCGTGAGCAGTTTGAATCGCAGGCAAATCAGCTCGGTATTCGCGATCGCATTGAGTTTTTAGGGCTCGTTCCAACCAACCAGGTTGTCTCGCTGATGGCTGACGCCGATCTTGTCGTTGTCCCGAGCCGTCACGACTACCCTGAAGGGTTACCACGCACCATCTACCAAGGGCTCTGCTCACGTAGCCCGCTAGTGGTCTCTGATCATCCCGCCTTTGCCAGTCGTCTGCAGCATCGGCAAACAGCAATGATTTTTCCAGCCGGTGATGCGGCGGCCATTGCTGCCTGTATCGAGCAGCTGTACACCGATTCAGCGCTGTACGCTAGCCTGTCCGAAGCCGCTCAAGGCGCTTGGCAAGCCTTACAAATTTCAGTGAAATGGGCTGACTTCATCCGAAGATGGCTCTCTCAAGACTCCTATGATATTGACTGGCTATCCGATAATTCCCTGGCATCTATCCATCGTGCCGCACCGCCAGATGAGCAGACAAAGCAGTGTGTAGCTCATTAAGGTGCTTGGCGCACTGGCCAGGTTAAAACCCAAGTTCATACCCAGCAATAGAAGTAGCGGATTCGTATCCGAAAAGAGGACGTCTTTTCGACAGAAAGCGTATCCGTTCTTCATATTCAGCTGCTCAAAAACAGCAACTTTAGCTGTTTAAAGACAGCAATGCTGCTTTGAGCAATCTTTCGAGCTTAGTAATCCGCAGTCTTCGGAGGCAATTGACATGCGTCTTACCAACGTCACAGGTAAATCGAACGAGGGCTCTTTAGCTCGCTGCAGAATCAGCAGTGGCTGCTGCAGCATCGGCTCATGGCCAAAGATTACTCCTTAGTGGGCAGCTTTTAGTGGGCAGCTTATAGACTTAGCAAAACCTTCCTAACCCTTGGAATATCTGCCTGTTCGGAACTTTTTAAAGCTTAAAACGTTCATACAGTGCATAAGCAAATTGCGTTACTAGAGATATCAAAAAATTAGCGCTAGGGCCATTCGTACACTTTTTCGTACACTTTACTATCTATAGAATTTGGGACTGACTGATATGCGTCTTGCTTACATTACCGGTGAATATCCTCGAGCGACTGACACGTTTGTGCAGCGCGATATATCGGAGTTGCGCAGTCATGGCGCTGAAGTCTTTACTTTTTCAGTGCGCAAGACAGGTGAGGAGCACATGGTAGGCGCAGAGCAAATTGCTGAGCGCAAGAGCACCTTCTACATCATCAGCAACGCCAACCCCGTGTCTTTGGCACTTGCCCATACCAAGCTATTGCTCAAATCGCCTGGTCGATACTTGCAAACTTTCAAGCTGGCTTGGCAGATTCGAGAGAAAGGGCTGCGCGGCACGCTCTATCAGCTTTTTTACTTTGCTGAAGCCGGCCTTTTAGCCAATCAGGTCCTCAAGCTGCAGATTCAGCATTTGCACAATCATTTTGCCTATGCCAGCTGCAACGTCACCATGCTGGCCGCTGAGCTGTGCGATCGCAGCTTTAGCTTCTCGGTTCAAGGCCCAACCGTTTTCTTCAACGTAGACCGCTGGCGGCTCGACGAAAAAATTAAGCGAGCCCTCTTTGTCCGCTGCATCAGCAACTTTTGCCGCAGCCAGTGCATGATTTTTGCACCGCCTGAGAAGTGGAACCGGCTACACATCATTCACTGCGGCGTGAAGCCAGCTCTGTTTGAGACGGTTAAGCACAATCGCCCCGGTCGTCACCTGCTGTACGTGGGTCGGCTAGCTGCTGTGAAAGGGCTGCCAGTACTGTTCGAGAGCCTAGCCAGGCTGAAGGATACCAATCCTGACATGATGCTGACGGTGGTGGGGGATGGTGCAGAGCGCGCCAGCCTAGAGCAGATGACCGTTGATTTGGGCATCGATCAGAACGTTGACTTTGTTGGCTACAAGTCGCAGGCCGAAGTGCGGCAGTATATGCAGCAGTCCGACGTGTTTGTGCTACCGAGCTTTGCTGAAGGACTGCCGATTGTCTTGATGGAAGCGCTAGGGGCGGGCGTGCCAGCAGTCTCAACCCAGATTGCGGGCAATAGCGATCTAGTCGAAGATGGCGTCAGTGGCTACCTAGTGGCCCCGGGCGATGCGGCTGCGATGGCCGATAGAATCGGCACGCTGCTGAATGATACGGCGCTGAGGGCCGAGTTTGGCGCAGCCGGCAGAGCCAAAGTCGAAGCAGAGTTCGACATCCATCACGAAGTTGGGCTGCTCTATCGCGTGATTGAGTCTGCTCTCAAGGGTGAGGTTGAGCCGGTGCGTCCAGCCGCTACAATGCAGAGTAGCCTGCCAGAGGCCGTAGGTGCACGCGGATAGAAAAGCGACAAGCCGCTATGAATACAGACGAACGCTGGGAGCGAGTCTACACCGAGGCTCAGGGGGATGCTAACAAAGTCCCCTGGGCGCTTTCAGCACCGTCTCCCTATCTGCAAAACTGGCTAGAGCAAACTGCCGCTACCGCCGGCCAGTCTGCTCTAGTGGTGGCCTGCGGGCTGGGTGATGACGCTGAGGCGCTAGCAGCGGCAGGCTATCAGGTAACCGCTTTTGACCTCTCAGAGACCGCTATCCGCTGGGCTAAGCAGCGCTTTCCACACAGTCAGGTTGACTATCGGCTAGGCGACTTGTTCGATTTGCCCGCCGACTGGGAAAATCAGTTCGATTTGGTATTTGAATTTCGCACGATTCAGGCGCTGCCGCTGACCGTGCGTGAGACTGTGATGTCGCAGGTTGCTAAGCCCGTGGTCCCAGGCGGGACGCTGCTAGTGATCACCTACTTGCGAGATGAGAATTTAGTGCCTGACGGCCCCCCCTGGCCGCTGACAGACGCAGAGCTGGCCTACTTTGAAACACTCGGACTGCAGGTAGTGCGGCGAGATCGCTTTCAAAACCGGGACAGCGCCTT
>JAAHIA010000145.1 GCA_010671975.1 Leptolyngbya sp. SIO4C1
CAAAGATGGTATTCGAGCTGAGGAGACTGATACTGATTTAGACCCGTTGCAGAAGGTCGCCTGATGATGCTAGATACACCACATTTGACAATAACTCAGCTATCAGCCATCAAGGCTTGAGCAAACGACAATTATTATTGCTCTCACTGCGTTCGCATTTGAAGATCATCGTCACATGGCGCTCGCCGCAGGCTGCGATGACTATGTGCGCAAGCCTTTTCGCGAGTATGAAATACTTGAAAAAATATCGCAGTATTTGGACGTGCACTACCGGTACGAGGGAGAGGCCGCTAACGGTGCTTTCAATGCCGATGTTCCTCAGCCTCTCACCCACGAGCTCGATCAAGCAGAGATTGCTGCACGGCTGTCAGCGATGCCTGAGCTGTGGTTATCACAACTGCATCAGGCAGCTACCCAGCTCGATCGAGAAGATGTTTCTGAGCTAGTTCAGCAAATTTCAGACACTCATAGCGCCCTTGCCGAGCAGCTACAGTCCTGGGCAAATTCTTTTAGATTTGACAAAATCACCGATCACACTGGCAGCATTCTAGAGATCTTTTGAGACCGCAGACACATGGCGTTAGCGCCGTTCAAAGAACTGTCTAGCCGACTCAGCAAAAAAATCTTTTGATTACAAGGAACCTCCGATGGCTAAAGAAAACATTTTATTGGTTGATGATACGCCTGAAAATCTCAGCCTACTCTTTGACATTCTTGTTAAGCAGGGCTATAAAGTGCGCTGTGCCATCAGCGGTTCTCTCGCCGTCAAAGCGGTCAGATCGCTTCCCCCTGATCTCATCTTGCTAGATATCAATATGCCCGATATGGACGGCTATCAGGTTTGTCAGCATTTCAAGCAGGATGCCAGCTTCAAAGAGATCCCCATTATTTTTATCAGCGCGCTGGGAGAAACGCTGGACAAAGTCAGGGCGTTTGAAGTAGGAGGAGTGGACTATGTGACCAAGCCATTTCAGATCGAGGAAGTCTTGGCGCGCATTCAAACCCATTTGGCCTTGAGGGCAGCTAAAAAATCGGTGAGGTTGCTCAATACTCAGCTAGAGCAGCGCATCTCCGAGAGAACCGCGCAGCTAAGCAATGAGATGACTGAGCGTCAGCGGGTGCAGGAGCAGCTGCTATATCGAGCGACCCACGATGAGCTTACCGATGTTCTCAATCGTCCGGGCCTGATGAAGGTCTTAGAGCAAGTCATGAAGACCCAAGCGCAGGCCGAGCAGTCCTACGCGGTTCTATCCCTGGCGTGCGATCGCTTTCAGCGCATTACCAACGCCTTTGGGCACCTTGCAGGCGACCAGCTCCTCCTGCAGATGGCGCATCGGCTGCAGACAGGCCTGCCGCCAGGGGCGGTCATTGCCAAATTTGAAGCAGAGCATTTTGTCATCCTGCTGAAGAGCCTCACAGCAGATATTGCGGGTCGTCAGGCTGTCTTAGAGCTAGCCCAGCAGCTGCAGGCTGCGCTAGCGCAGCCCTTTGTGCTAGGACAGCGGCCTATTTCGGTGCGCGCTCAGTGCGGCATCGTCTTTGGCAAGCCAGGCTATACCAAAGCTGAGCATATTCTACGAGACGCTGACGTTGCCCGATACCATGCAAAGCCCCAGGGCCATTCCCCACCCTGCCTCCTCGAGGTCAAACCCCATGCAGCTTACTGCGTCTTCGATACGCAAATGCACAGCCGCGCGCTGGATTGGATTGAGCTAGAGAGCGATTTGCAGCGGGCCATTGATCATCGTGAACTAACGCTACACTATCAGCCCCTTATTTCGCTAACCACAGGCAGTATCACCGGCATGGAAGCCTTAGTGCGATGGCAGCATCCTAGGCGAGGATTGATTATGCCAGGACAGTTCATGCCAGTTGCGGAAGCCTCTCATTTAATTGTGCCGCTGGGCCTCACCGTGCTGTACCAAGCCTGTCAACAGCTGCAACGATGGCAGCAGCAATATTCAACGCTGCAGGCTGCAAAAATCAGCGTCAACCTGTCAGTTCAGCAGTTTATCCAGCCCGACCTCGTCAAGCGTATTCAGCAGATTCTGCAGGAAACGGGCTTAGCTGCGCAAAACCTCAAGCTAGAAATTACAGAGAGCGCCATCATGAACGATATTGAATCAGCGGCAGCCATTTTGGCGCAGCTGCGGTCTCAGCACATCCAGCTTGCGATCGACGATTTTGGCACAGGCTATTCTTCACTGAGCTATCTCAGCCAGTTTCCGGTCGATACGCTCAAAATTGATCGAACCTTTGTACAGCAGCTAGATCAAGATGCCAAGCACATTGGTATTTTGAACGCTATTGTGACGCTGGCCCATACCTTAGACATGGATATTGTGGCTGAAGGTATAGAAACTGAATCTCAGCTCAAGCAGCTGAGCGCGCTGGGCTGTCAGCAGGGTCAAGGCTATCTCTTTTCTCAGCCAAGAGAGGCCGTAGCGATGGAACATCTATTCGCGCAACCTGTCTGGCAGCAGTATTTTAAGCCGCCTGTCGCGGCCCTACCAGCGCTGCCTACCTGAGCGTATCCGGACTCTCGCGCCGCATGCTGTCGCCAATCTCGTCAGTGCGATAGACGTAGCGCTGACTGGTCTCACGATTGACCACCTCGACCCGCCAGCCCTCAGTTAGCGCCGCCAGACAGGATTCAGCTGGGCCACCCAGCCCTAAACAACCGTCAGACCACGTTTCTTGACTATAGTCTGCAATGTCAAGCTGCGTCTGAGACACCCCTATCGACTGCGACAGCGCTGACTTAACCTGCTCACTCACCGCCTCTGGCAGCGCATCCTTAGCAGGCTCCTCAGCCGGTTGCGGCACCTCAGTGGGAGGACTTGCCTGTGAGCTATCAGGCTCTGTTGCCGGCGGATAGCTACAGCCCACTGCTAGCAAAACCATCAAACTCAGGAGCATTAAAGTGAATGTACGCATAGCCGTCTCCTTATCTCGTAGTCCCACCTTAGCGCTTAGATTTGACCGTGCTGCTGCCGTTACAGATTTAGAGACAGGGGGGGCAATAATGTTCAGTCGTTCGATAGTTTCGACAGATAAACGCTTCCTCTACGCTTCGTGCTAGCTAGTTTTTAAACTTACGATAATTCAATGCTTAAGATGCTGTATTTAACCATTGCCTTTACGATGGGCGCGATCACGGCGATTTATATTCCGATGAACAGCGTGGTAGCGCGCGGGCTCGGCTCGGCCGTAGCAGCCAACATTCTATTTTTTTGCCTAGCCTTTACGACTACGCTACTCATTAGCGCACTGACGCAAGATTTTCAGGCACTGTCCAACTTCAAGGCCGTGCATCCATTCTTTTTTCTCAGCGGCTTTGTCAGCGCTTTTATGGTGCTAGGATCAACGTTTTTGATTCCTCAGCTGGGGGCGCGCTCTTTTTTTGTGCTATTTGTCGCAGGACAAATCCTCATGGCGATGCTGGTGAGCCATATGGGCGTGCTCACATCGCCCCACGACCCTATTACCCTCAATAAGGCGGTTGGGGCCGCGTTTGTGGTAGCCGGCATTATGATCTCAATCTCAAAGTGAACTGCCTTCGCTCTGAGCAATAAACATCAGAAAAGCGTAGGCTTTGCCAGCCGGATAGCGGAAGGTCTGACCGCGATACTCAATGATGTACTCCCCCGTTACTTTGCCGCAGGCCGTGCAGGTGACCGTGTCTTCCTTGAGCGTATCGACGCTGAGCTCTTCAATCTGCTGCGTCAGCCAGCGATCAAATGTCTGCGTGAGCGTACGGGTATCAGATGTCATAGCGTTTATAGGAAGGTAGGGGTTAACTGTCACTACTGATAGTCTACTGCGAGTTCCAGACTCAAACCTAATCGGTATACCTTCTAGAGAGACGTTCATTAGCGCAACAATGCTTTTCAACGGAATCGCTTGGGTCTACATGGCAGGCTTGGCCTACTGCTACGGCTGGCTGAGCGCAGCCATGCTGGGCCGAGTCGTGGGCACGCAGCCGCAGCTGTCTATTCCACTCAGGCTGATCACGGGGCTAGGAACGCTGGCCGCGATCGCAACTGCCCTGTCGCTGGTGATGCCAATCGGCCTAGCCGCTAACGGCCTACTTTGTCTAGGCGCGCTCCTGCTCGTGCCGCGTGCCGCGTTCCGACTTGCGCTTAAGACCGATTTCGCTGCTTTTCAAGCTCAGCTGACGCTGACCGATCTGGGCGTACTGCTGATTGCCCTGGTGCTGCTGTTGCAATCGTCAGTGGGGCCATACAACTATGACACCGGGCTCTATCACCTGCAGGCAGCTAAATGGATTGAAACCTATCCCGCCGTGCCGGGGCTGGCCAATCTGCACACGCGCTTGGGCTTTGGCTCAATTTGGTTTCCCCTAGCGGCGCTGTTTAGCTTTTCTGAGCTGCTGCCGCAGCCGCTGCATGCGCTGAACGGATTTTTGCTACTGCTCGGCCTGCTCTTTGCCTTCTCTAGTCTGCGCACCGCTGCGTCTGCGCCGTCTGCTGAACGGGTTGCGCAGCTGCTCGCTGCGATCGCGCTAATCAACTTGATTTACGATCGGCTGCGATATGCGGTCGAGGTGTCTTCGCTATCAACCGATATGCCGGTGGCCGTTTTGATTTTACTAACGGTAGTTTTGAGCGCTCAGCTGTTGGCAGGCGCGCTCAAGCCCCCTCAGCGGCCAGCGTATGTTGCCGTTGTTGTTTATTTTTCTCTGCTGGCGATCGCGATCAAAGTCAGTGCTGCCGCGATCGCGCTGCTGCCAGCCTACCTGCTGCTGCGCTTTAGACAGCGCTGGCGCAGCATAGCCCTGCTAATCACAGGCACGGGCGCAATCGCGCTGCTGCCGCTGCTGATCAGAAACGTGATCACCTCTGGCTATCTGGTCTATCCTTTCTATCAAATCGACCTGTTTTCGCCCGATTGGAAGGTGCCGCTAGAGACTGCGATCGCCAGTCGCGATGCTTTAGGCACCTGGGTGAAAGCACCGGGGCTGAGCCCAGCTGAGCTTGCAGCGATGGGCTGGGGCTGGCTACCTGGCTGGTGGGCGCGCGTTGGCAGTAGCTTGGTCTTTTGGGCGTGGCCGATTGCGATCGCAGCTTTTCTGCTGAGCTGGCGGGTCTGGCCAGCGGCCGTCAGCACGATTGTGCAGCGGTGGCGCTGGCTCTATGCGCTGCTGGGGCTAAGCCTGATTGTGTGGTTCTTGAGCAGCCCGGATATTCGTCTGGGCTATGGCTATTTAGCCGGGCTGCCGCTGCTGCTGATTGCCCCCGGTGCGACTCAGCTGCTCAGTGGGCTGCCTACTCAGCAGCGCCGGTGGGTACTGACCGCCTATGTCTTTAGCTGCCTACTTTTCTCAATTGCCAAATTCAACTTCTTTATCACCGATCTTGAGTTTTTGACCCGACCGATGGACTACCCGCCCCCCGCCGTGCGCGCGCTGCCGCTGCAGGGGATGACGGTCCACGTGCCGATTCAGGGCGACCAGTGCTGGAATGCTGAGCTGCCCTGCGTGCCCAGCACCGCTAAGACCTGGCAGCCGCGCGGCGCTTCGCTGGTGGAAGGGTTTCGGCCGGCTCAGGGGCAACCTTGAGCAGTGCCCTTCGGCGGCGCTTGGGGCATGGCGGCTGTATTTCTAAGAGAAGATATCAAGCTGCGCCTGATCATAGGCAGCGGGTTGCTCTTTAGCTTTCTTTTTAGAACGGCCGCCGTTGCGCAGCCCGACCGCGATCTTGCTGTGCTTTTCTATCTGACCCATCACCTGTCGCGCGCGTTGAATCACCGAGGGCGGCAGACCGGCTAGGCGACCGGCCTCAATGCCGTAGGAGCGATCGGCCCCGCCTGGCTGCACCTGATGCAAGAAAATAATTCGGTCGGGCATCTCTTTAACCGTCACTTGATAGTTCGCCACGTTTTCTAGGATTGAAGCCAGCTCGTTCAGCTCGTGGTAGTGCGTGGCAAAAATGGTGCGCGCTCGGATCTCGCTGGCTAAGTGCTCTGCGACTGCCCAGGCAATTGAGAGCCCGTCAAAGGTGGCCGTACCGCGCCCAATCTCATCGAGCAGCACCAGCGATCGCGGCGTCGCATGATTCAAAATATTGGCCGTCTCGTTCATCTCCACCATGAAGGTAGACTGCCCGGTCGCCAGGTCATCGACGGCCCCCACCCGAGTAAAGATGCGATCGCACACACCCAAAGCAGCCGACTTCGCTGGCACAAAGCTGCCGACCTGCGCCATCAGCTGAATCAGCCCTACCTGCCGCAGATAGCAGCTCTTGCCGCTGGCGTTGGGGCCGGTGAGAATAATCAAGTCGGGGGGATAAGTTTCAGACTTTGAATTTTGTAGGGCTTTGTCCTTCTCGAAGAGTATTTTGAATTTTGAATTTTCAACGCCGCCCATTGCTGTCGAATTGGGCACAAAGAATCCGGCTGGCAGCGACTGCTCGACCACCGGATGCCGACCGGCCTCAATCTGCAGCATGCGCCCGTCGGCTATCTCAGGGCAGCAGTAGTCTTGGTAGATAGCGACTTCGGCAAGGCCGCAGAGCACATCGGCGGCGGCCACGGCGCTGGCGACTTTACGAATCCGCTCAACCTGCTGGCTGACGGCCTCCCGCAGACGCAAAAAGATCTCATACTCGACCTGATTGAGCTCTTCTTTGGCATTGAGGATACGAACTTCGCGCTCTTTTAGCTCAGGGGTGATATAGCGCTCTTCGTTGGTCAGCGTCTGCTTGCGAATGTAGTCGTCGGGGGCCTGGTCGCTCTTGGCACGCGAGATGCTGATGTAGTAGCCAAAGGCTTTGTTGAAGCCGACCTTGAGGTTCGAAATGCCGGTGCGATCGCGCTCGGCCACTTCTAAATTGGCAATCCACTGCTGGTCCTGAGCGATTTGGGCGCGCAGCGCATCGAGGTGAGCATCGACGCCGTCACGAATCAGGTTGCCCTCGGTGAGGTGAAGCGGCGGGCTATCGACCAAGTGAGATCGCAGCGTCTGGCCTAGCTGCTCTAGCTCGGGCGGCACGTGCTGCAGCTGGCTCAAATAGGGAGACTGTGCCTGAGCCATCAGCGCTGCCAGGTCGGGCAGCTTTGCAAACGAATCGGCCATCGCCACCAGATCGCGACCGTTGGCAGTGCCAGATCCGGCCCGCCCGGCCAGCCGCTCTAGGTCGTAAATCTGCTTTAGCAGCAGTTGCAGATGCTGCCGCAGCGATCCGTTTGAGACCAGCTCCTGAATCGTGGCCTGCCGGGCTTGAATACCGGCCTGACTGAGCAGCGGCTGCAGCAGCCAGCGGCGCAGCGCCCGGCTACCCATCGCCGTCACCGTCTTGTCGAGCGCCCAGAGCAGCGATCCGTGAAAGGTGCCGTCGCGAGCGGTCTGCGTAATTTCAAGATTGCGGCGAGTCTGATGATCGAGCACCAGATACTCGCTCAGCTGGTAGGTACACAGCAGCTGCAGCGGCGCTATGCTCTCTTTTTGCGTATCTTCTAGATATTCCAGCATGCCCCCCGCCGCCCGGACCGCCAGCGGCAGCCGTTCACAGCCAAAGCCTTCTAGCGATCGCACTCGAAAACTTTGCAGCAGCCGCTGACGAGCCTCGTTTAAGGTAAAGGGCGTCTGCGATCGCAGCGTGTAGCAAAACTGGCTGGGCAAACAGTCCGGCAGCCGATCGCTCTTTTCGCCCGGACGCAGCAGGCCCACCAGATCTGGCGCATCGGTTGGCAGCAAAATCTCTGCCGGCTGCAGCCGCATCAGCTCCTGCACCAGCTGCTCTAGTGCTTTAGCCTGCGTGGTCAGAAATTCGCCGGTTGAAACATCGGCATGGGCCAACCCCCAGTGATTGCCATCGATCACCACGGCCGCTAAGAAGTTATTTCGCTTCGCTGTCAGCATGCCTTCTTCTAGCACCGTGCCGGGCGTGATTACCCGCGTCACTGCTCGCTTCACCAACCCCTGCGCCTGCGCCGGATCTTCGACCTGGTCGCAAATAGCCACGGCATAGCCCTTTTCCACAAGGGCAGCGCAGTAGCGATCGAGTGCGTGATGGGGAATGCCTGCTAGCGGCACCCGACCAATGTTTTTGCCAGAATCTTTACTGGTCAGCACCAGCTCTAGCTCGCGCGCAATCGTGATGGCATCTTGAAAGAAGGTCTCAAAAAAGTCGCCTACTCGATACAGCAGCAGCGCCTGCGGATGCTGATCTTTAACCTCTGCATAGTGCCGCATCATCGGCGTCATCTCATCGCGATCTACCTGGCGATAATCGGCGTAGCGGACGGTATGCTTGGCAAGGCGCTCAGGGACACCAAAATTTTGCTCAGGCGTTTCGGTACTGCGTGAAACGGTCATGGGCGGGGGCAGTTGGCAACCTTTTTATTTTAGGACGATAGGAGGAGGGACGGTGGAGATGTGGGAGAGAGAGGATAGATGGCCAGCCGACCGCCTGCGGATGGCTTTCTCAAACATAGTCGTTGAATTCTTGACTACTTTGGCACGATCAGGTCGATGAGATTATCTACCATGCGCTCAGGGCTCATGGGCAGCATCTCTCTACCATGCAGCATCTCTTGCAGCATGATGAAGTAGATCATCGTGCCCATCAGCGTGCGGGCAGTGGCTTCGGGATCTTTGAGCCGCAGCTCGTGGCGGCTTTCTAGATAGGCTGAGAGCGCTTGAATAAACGGCTTAGCAATATTTTCAATGTAGGGCTTTGCCAGCTCTGGAAAGCGGCCCGACTCGCCGATAATCAAGCGCATAAATTCACAAAATTGCGTATCCTGCAGCGCCTGCTCATACATCTTGCCAGTCAGCTGCCGCAGTACGAGGCGCGGTTCACCCTGTAGCGCATGGGCATCGCGCGGATCAAAGAACGTACTGAACTTATGTTCAGCTAGGCGCTGAATGATCGCCGTGAATAGGTCGGCTTTATCTTGAAAGTGGCTATAGATAGTTGCTTTGGAAACGCCGGCTGCCGCCGCAATCCGATCCATACTGGTATCGGTATAGCCGTGGGCTAAAAATTCTTGCATAGCGCCATCTAAAATGGCTGCGGTTTTGGCACTCAGCTTTTTAGGATCAGAAACGATGGACTTCGGCACAGCGCTCAGCGGCGTCCTCACATGACGGACTCAATGCTATTCTACTATCCAGCCTATTGGACAGTTTGTAACTTAAAGTGATGGCAATTCAGGTCTACGGCATTCCCAACTGCAGCACTTGCAAAAAAGCCCTGCAGTGGTTAGACAGCCACAGCGTTGACTACGAATTTATCAATACCAAAGTTCAGCCGCCGAGTCAGGCAGCGATTGCAGACTGGATTGAGACGCTAGGCGCTAAACCCATGCGCAATACCTCAGGCAAGTCGTACCGAGCGCTCGGCGAAGAAAAAAAGAGCTGGTCTGACGCCCAGTGGGCAGAAGCGTTTGCTCAGGATGCCATGCTGCTGAAGCGACCGCTGTTTGTCAAAAATGGCAAAGCTGTCTTGGTTGGCTTTCGGGCCAAAGAAGATGACATTCGCGAGAAACTAGGCATATAGGAAGAAAATACGATGGGCGAAGCCAAAAGACGTAAAGCACAGGACCCTAGCTACGGCAAGGTCAAACAGAAGCGTAGCGACAAGAAAAAGCGGTTTGATATCTCAAAAATTTCTAGAACAGAGCTGATTATCTGGGCAGTGCTGCTGGGCATGGTGCTCTCTACCTTTATTTGGTCCTATCAAATCCAGTAGCACTGCGCTAGCTGAGCGATCTCTGACTATGGGTAGAACTCGCTGCTCCTCACAGCCACTACTTTAGGGAGAGAGTACAAATACTCATGGCTTCCCACAGCGTCGCTGATGGGTTCGTTTTTACTCGAGATAACGTGAGGAGACATTGATGAACTGGCTACGAGAAGCGCTGCAGACTGAGCTGCTGAGCAACACGGTTGGGGATTATCTGCTAGCGATCGCAACTCTGCTGGGCGGCATTTTACTGGTCAGCCTGATCCGCAAGCTAATTCTGAGTCGTCTGCAGCGGTGGGCTCATCGCACCGTAACTGACCTAGACGATCGGCTGGTGCGGCTGCTCGATCGGCCCACGCTGTTTCTACTCTTTCTCGGTGCGTTTTATATTAGCGTGCGCAATCTCAGCCTGCATCCTATCCTAGAGCAGTCTGTTGACGTCATCTGCACTATTCTGGCTGTAATTTTACTGATTCAGCTCACCGGTTCGCTGATTGAGTACGGCTTGCGCGTCTATTGGTTTGCCCATCGCGACAATCCTGGATTAGAACAAACCCTAAACGCCATCATTCCGGCGGTGAAGGTAGTTGTTTGGGCGATTGGCCTGGTCTTTTTGCTAGACAATCTAGGCTTTGATATCTCAGCGGTGGTTGCCGGCCTGGGAATCGGGGGTGTTGCAGTCGCGCTAGCCTCTCAGGGCGTTTTACAAGATCTCTTTAGCTACTTTGCCATTTTGTTTGATCGCCCCTTTGAGATTGGCGACTTCATTATTGTGGGCGACTTTGTGGGCACCGTCGAGCACGTTGGCATTAAGACCACTCACATGCGCAGCCTCAGCGGCGAACAGCTGATTCTTGCCAATACCGATCT
>JAAHIA010000146.1 GCA_010671975.1 Leptolyngbya sp. SIO4C1
CACAACCAATCGTGACCCTGACCCGGCGATGGCCTCGCGCAAACAACACGAGAAACGAGCCTATCGTCTGGAGTTCAGAGTACTAACGTACTCATACGCGCCTGAATAACTTTTGTCAGTCAATCAGGCCTCAGCCTATTCAACGTCCTTCCCTGCAGGAACTGGCGGATGAGGTCAGGGAGCAGGATCTAGAAGCCGTAGCAGTCAGTCTTGGACTGAAGCGCGATCGCTATGACAAACACAAATGGCGCGATGGCGATCACATCATCAGCATTAGCCAGAATCTGTTTATGGATTGGTTGGCTGACAAAGGCGGCAGCGGTGCGATTGACCTGGTGATGCATGTACGGGATGTGGAATTTAAGGACGCTGTCCGGTGGCTCTCCGGTCAAGATCTGACGACCCTACCGACTCATTCCAGACAGACATTCCCGCCCAAAGAAGAGTACGTCGAACCCCGTCCATTGGACATGCCAACCCCGAATGAGAAGCGCTGGATAGCAGTCAAAGACTATTTGGTAGACACGCGGGGGCTACCGTCTGTGTTGGTCGATCGCCTGCATGAAAAGGGACTGATTTTCGCGGATGACCATCAAAATGCTGTCTTTGTTCGCTACCAACTTCAGGAAAACACCTGGAAACGAGGCCAGGCCACCGGAGCCAGTCTGCGCGGCACCTGGGGCGAGCGCAACAGCTATCACCGACTGGTACCAGGCTCAGTTCGAGAGCGCGGCTGGTTTTGGATTGGCACCGGCCACGGGGCGGTCAATCATGTCTTTCTAACTGAGTCGCCTATCGATGCGATGTCTCTAGCCGTACTGGATAGGGAGCGCCAGAATCGTCACGGCGTAACCTTCTATCTATCCACCGATGGCACGGGTGGAATCCCAGTCGAAGCCCTCCAATCAATCTTGGACCGTAATGGACAAGTGATCGCTGCTTTTGACGCCGATACAGCTGGGGAGAGCATGGCTTGGCGGATCGCTGAACAGCTGCCGGGAATCAGACGCTTGAAACCGGCTTATGGCAAAGATTGGAATGAGCGCTTGATTCACCGACGACAGCCAGAACAAGCGAGGCAGACCAACCTCGACAAGACACAGCTACGCCGTCTGTGGCAGTGGCACCAGGTCGCTCGATTACTGAGAAGATCTGATAACTACCTGAGCCGAATCACAGAAGTTGCCAGAAACGTTGCTAAAGGTGAGCCCCTTTCTGAACAGGCTCAGGCCGCCATGCAGCAGGATTTGGCGACGGCTCAACAGCGCCTAAACCGTCTGCCACAAGGACAGTCTCAGGAAGGCGCTGTAAAAAAGTCACGCAGTCCTGCCGTGGAACTGGAGGAATAAAAAATGCCTCCCAGTAGGATAGGAGGCACCCATTGATACCTCAAACAAATTTAAAAATCAACAGGCCACGATGCCAATTTTGTCCCGTTTTGAGATCAGATTCTTGTAGAGAAAAAAGGGAGATGGGGAAAACTTGAGCCTAGCAGCGTTCCAGAAGTTGACGTTTTGAAGTGTTACGATTATTGTAAGCTTGAATCCTCTCTAAAGTCGTACTGTGCTTTGGAGCGCGAAAATTTAACCATTGAACGCTATATCCACTCGAGGAAACTTAACCATGACGGTAACCGTGCTTCCTCAGCTCGCTGAAGCTGAGTCCCTTTTATCTGCTCAAGAAGCTGAATTGATGAAACAGCTTGCAGAGATTCAAGAGAAGCGCAAAGGTCTGCAGACCGTGATTGCGATGTTTGATGGCAGCGGCCAAGCGATTGAAGGTGCTGCTGCCGTCATTGAAGACGTTGCTGAAGAGACAGAAGCATCGGTTGGAGACGCCGCTGAAGCAGCCGAGGCTGAACCTGAGACGCCTGAGGTGAAAGTAGAGGACAAGTCGGCTAAGGCGACCAAGCCAAAGGCGACCGCTGGCAAAACCAAAACGGCTAAAGCAAAGACTCCTCAAGCAAAGGCGGCTAAGAAACCGGCCCAAGCGAAAAAGACAAACGGTAGAACGGCTGACTGGCAGCGCTATGTGCTTGATGACTACCGTCAGCAGCCCCTACCGAATGCGGTGGCGGATTTTTTGAAGGCAAAGCCGAAGGAGAGCTTCAAGATTGTGGATGTGATGTCAGCTTTATTTGAAGACGATATGCCCAAGACCCAGTTTCTGAAGGCACGTAATCGCATTTCAAATATTCTGTCTGCGGGAGCGCGGGAGAAAGACTGGTATCGCGGTCGAGGTGGCACCTACAGCCTATCTGCAAAAGCAGTGAAGATCGGCTAGAGATTCACTCAACTGTTGCTGTATTAGCAGCCTTCCTAAATTCTACCCCCACAAAAAACTCTGCGAACTCTGCGCCTCTGCGGTGAACTCTCCTCCATCTGTTGATTTTGAAATGACCTGCTCATACTTTAAAGATAAGTCAGATCCGCTGAAGAATCACTTACCTGCCACCCTGAAACACCTCTCGCTCTTTTGCCCGTCGCCGCTTCAGTGCCGTCAGTTCCTGACCATTCTCCCCATGAATCCAGCGGTCGAACTCTTGGGCGGCCCCCGGACGATCTCCTCGGTTCAGCTTTTCCACCAGCGTGCTGCCCCTCAATCCGCCTGTATTGTACTCAAAGCTGATCAGGGCAATTCGTTCATGGTGAGCCAGCGGTACCTGAATTAGCGCATCAATCGTCTGGTTTGCGGCTGTCGCATAGGCGATCAGCTCTCGCTCGGCCTGCGGCTCATCGATCCAGGTGCGCTGACCGGCTGGGGTACCGTAGCCAATCGAGTAGCGCTGTTCATCCCAGTAGGGCGTGGGTAAAAACCCTTCAAATGCCTTAATCAATGAGACCGCTGATGCCGGCACCTTCCCTACCGGCATCAGTACTGCCGCTAACAGATCGCGATAGGGGACTTGCCACTGGTCACCGGCCTTCACTCGATAGTCCAGATGAGGACCCGTGGAGCGACCAGAGTCTCCCGTCAGGGCAAAGGACTCCCCCACTGACTTTTGTCCTGCGAAGCATTCCGAAAGATGGAGAAACTTGTGGATACTTCCATCAAGGGCGAACTCAGCCACCAGGCCACCCCCACCATCATCTTCAAAACAGACGACTTCCATATCTATCACTGCATATAGTGGCGTCCCAATCGGTGTTTCCAGATCCACGCCAGCATGAAACTCGCGACCGTCCCCAATATCTCGCCAACCTCGGGGCGAGCTAACCGGAAACCCAGCGACCTGTTCTCCACGCTGCAACGGCGTCTGATCGCTCGGACGAAACACGACAGCTGCTGGGCGAGCTTCAGATCGCAGGTTGGGAATATATCGCTTCAACCAGGGCGGCACCGTATCCACCACAAAGGCATAGGCATCGACGGCAATTACTACCCCCAACACCACGCCGTAGTAGGCCAAATCTGAGATCAGCAGCTGCCAGGCAGAGGCCTCTTCTATTCCCGCCAGCTTTCGAGCGGATCGCTGTCGGTGGCGGGCGGCGGCTTTGGCTTCTCGGCGCTGTTCGGTTTGGATGGCACTGAGGGTGGTTTCGAGGTGCTTGAATCGCTGCTCGAGGGTGTGGGTAAGCGCTGAGAGTTCTGGTTGGCCCATGTCTTGACCTTCGATAGCTGGACGTTTTCGGGGCTCAGTCGCCAGACGATAAACGACAGGGCAACCATGCCGACAATCACCCGCAGGGCATTGGCTAGAGCGGCCATCATTCCTCCTGCCCGTCTGGGGTGACGTAGTCTTGTCGAGTCGGGTCGCCAAAGTTCCAGTCTCGACGGGTGACGGCCTCCAGGGTGGACTCAGTCAGGTCCAGGGTGAGGCCATTGAGGTCCACATGGCCGTTTTGCAGCGCTTTGGTGATGAAGGGAAAAAACACGACGACAAAGGCGATACCGACCAGGATGTTTTGCAAGTTCATAGCGGCTGGGTGTCCTTACGAAATGGCAATGCTTCGGCAGGTTAGCTGCTCGAAGCAGAAAATGAAGGCGAGCGCTCAAGCAGAGACGGGGCCTTCGCTTAGGGAATCCGGCTTTTCTGCTCCAGTGTCTGAGGGAGGGCCTGTTTGCGCCGCCTGATTCAGTTGGTCCACCAGCGCTTTGAGGGCCACATAGCCCGGATTGTTGTTGCGCCGGTCTCCTGACTTACCGCCGACCAGTGACCAGGCTTTGGTGTAGGTGAGCCCTGGCAGGTGAGGCCGCAGGGTGTCTACTTGTTCAGCAATCCACGCTGGCACTACTTCACCCGGTGCGATCAGCGCGACGTTGATATCGAGGTGGGGAATACCGCGAATGGAAAGACGCTTATCGAAGTAGGCGACACAAGCGCGCACACCCCCGATCGCCTGCGGGTAGGGCTTGAAGGCCTCGACAACGGTATTGACCGTGGCGCGGGAGGGCGGCAGGTTATCGTAGTTGTCAGGATTCTGGGCAGCTCGCCACAGCAGCAGGACTTCCAGATGCTGTAGGAGTCCTTTCGGCACCGCACTTTGATTTACCGCTAGCGAGTGCATTCCTAGCACCACCTGCACCGCCTGCTTCAAGCCGCGATGGGTAATGTTCTTTAAGGCTTTGAGCGCCTGCTCGCGCTGGTCAGTGCGCCAGTAATCTACGGTGCTGACCCATTCGTCTATCAGCAGCAGAATAGGTTTGAAGGTGGGTTTGGCTTTTTTGGCTGCGATCGCGGTCTTCGTCGCCTCGGCCCGCTCACTCACTTCAGTATCCACCAGTAGCAAAGCTTCTAGAATCTCTGACGGATCGGTGTGTACTACGCTACCCAGGGGCAGATCGAACCAGGTGTTGGGTCGCTTGCCGTGACTCGAGCCATAGTCGATGTCGCCGATATGGATCTCGCCCTCGGGATGGGCCTCAATAAAAGCTTTGAGCCGCCAGAGCAGGGTGTGGGTCTTGCCATCATCCGATTCACCCACAATCACTGAAGAGCGTTTGGCGAATTCCGGCATCCAATCAGTGGAAAGATTTGCTTTTTGCTCCACCCGCTTGGCCAGGGTCTTGCCCAGCGGCAGCTGCTTGAGGGCTCCGGTGACCACTCGCTGCTTGGCTCCGGTAAAGCGAGCGGTGACCGGATGCAGAGCCGCGTTGCTGGAATCAAACACCTCATTGACCGCCGCCACCGAGCCTTCCCAGACGTCGGTGTAGCCGTAGTCCTTACGACTGCGATGGACCTCTCCAGCGGCCATCACCCCAAAGCCGAGCAGCAGTCCCCAGATTTGGCTGGCCTTGACCATCCAGAGGAGACCCCCGACATACAGCAGGCCGATCAGGGCTTTCTCAGCGTTGCGTCCAGCGTCAGTCTGCTTGCTCATCGTTGTCTCCTCCAATCTGAGCAGCCGCGTCAATAAACGCCCTCAGGTCAAAGCCTCGTGAGGTGTTGAGTAGTTCAGGATGCTCCAGCCAGTTCAGGGCCGTTGCCACAGCCACCATCTCAGCCGTGTGGGAGAGAGCCAAATCGAAATACTCGGGCGTACCATCAAAGACGCCGGTTTGGGTTTGGGTGGCTTGCAGATCGCCAAGCAGCTGGGTTTGATAAGCCAGCAGCCAGACTTTGGGATCGCCTTCAGCGCGACCTTTATCGAGCAGGTAGTGGGCTCTGGCATAAATAGCATTGGCCATCACCCCCATGCCTTCTTGAACAACCAGCGTTTGGCCAGAGAGGTCATCCGTGGAGGGGACGTTCAATCCAGAGGTAGTGGCAGCAGCTTTACCGGCTGGGCTCTGACTCAGCGATGCTTGCACCACTTCAGCCGGTTCGACGGACATACCACCAAGTCGAGTCATCCCCACCGTGACCAGTCCAAACAGCAGCAGCGGACCAAGATTCGGCTTACTCATCGCGCTTTACCTCCTCAAGCAGCTGAGTCCAAAGCTGCATTTCTGCCTCAGTGAGCAGTGGCATTTGCAGCTTGCGTTTGGCAACTCGGCGGAGGACAGCCGCTTCATCGACGCTGGGGGCGGGAGCCAGGACATAGCCTAGGGTGTAGAGCACCAGCGTGCCGAGCGTCAGCCGGGGGGTAAACCAGGCGAGCAGGCCAGACAGCCGCTCAAACTCATCGGCACTGACCACAGCGGTCTGCTCGATATGGCGGCGATATTCCCCTAGCGACAGCGTCACCGCCAGGGAAATGCCGAGCACAATCGCTCCGGCCCCGGCCCAAAACTGGGCCTGTCGTAGTTTCTGGATACCCATAGGCCAACGCCTCCGAAGGTGAAAAGAATTATCAAGGCAAGCACGACGGCGAGGAGTTGCCACCCTCTGACGGCTTTCCCAGCATCTGCACCTCGCTCAAAGCATCAGTAAGCTGCTGAGTTTGCTGGGTTTGCAGGTACGCCAACAGTTCTGCTCTGAGTCGGTACTCAGTCTGGGCTAGCTTGAGCTCCTGTGCTTTTTGGCTTAGCGCATGAGCCGCTTGCTGGGTCTGAGCCAGCTGCTGACGCTGTGCGTTGGTGTCTTGATTCATAGCAGTGATCAGTTGCTCAATGGTGTCGATCGCTTCAGCCGCTACAGACCAAGGGTTGTGGACGCCGGTCGCGACCGCGCTATCACCCCGAATCAGCCCTAGGTCAAAGCTGTGGGGAAGTCGGGGCGCATCCGAGAGGGGCCGTTCATTATCGATGACGAGTTCAGCTGCCACCGCTTCAAGCGGCTTTACCGCAGGCTGAGCTAAGCCAAACGCAGCTAACAGCTGCTGCTGTGCCGCTGATGAAAGGCCATCTCGGGTATCAATACCCAAGTCCTTAGCCTTGCGATGCACCGTGGATTTGGCCAAGCTGTGGGTCTTACAAAATGCGTGTAGAGAAGTATGCGCCATGGGTCAAAAGAATCCTTTGAGACGGTGTCGGAACTGCCATGGAACACCTTTGGAACGCTTCAACCGGTTCCAAGCGGTTCCAAGCCAGTTTTGATGTCGTTTCGTTACGTTCCTTGCTTTGAATGGTAGCATAAAAGTACATGTACGGGACATGTACTAACCCTAAAAGAATATGTACGAGGCTAAAATCATGACTGTCAAAGCCATTCCAGATTCAATGCCGTCAGATAAGCCGCGCATTACTCTCTACATTGATCAGGAGCTGAAGGACGCTCTTGAGGTTTTGGCAGAGCGTGACGATCGATCGGTTAGCAATTACGTAATTCAGCTCATCAAGTTAGATGTTGCCAGGGCTAGAGCAGCAGGCGAGCTGCCGCCAGACGATACCCAAACCCAATAGCAACAACGTTCAGGCAGCTCACATCAAGGTTTTCTCCCATACCTTGAGCCGCTTCAAAACGAGTCGCTTTGACACAGACATCATTTAGATAAGTAAAAAGCCGACAACTACTGCAATAGCTCTCGGCTGCATTCGAAAAAATGTACTTCCATGATAACAGAAAACATGCTAGAGCATGGCCCCTTTGTAGGGAGCAAGCTCGGTAACTCTCTTCTGAAATTCCTTGATTTCAGTTTGTTCTGTCACATTCTGCGTAAAGTGAGGAAAGCTCTTCGGTGCTGGGAGCCAAATTGGCTAGCAGTAGAAGACTTCCTCACAAGTATTGAGCAGGAGGTGGACTGATGGCTGCTATCAGACTACCTCCCTTCGATATTCGGGACTATCTCGATCAGCTGGAACTGGTGAAAGAAACACCGCGTGAGTGGCACGGTAAATGCCCGGTCTGTGGTGCAGGGGGATTAAAGGTCGTCAAAGAAACCGGCAAGTGGAAGAACTTTGTCTGTGACTGTTCGAAAAAGGCGATCCGAGAAGCGATCCGTCCCTTCAAAGTGGCAATTGAAGCAGAGCGGCGACAACAAACGGGACCACCCCCCCCAGAAAGCCGATTCGCCCGGCGAGTGAGCAGTACTTTCACTATGAGGATCGAGATAGCGCAAGCGCTGACTTGTCAGTTCGCAACCCCCTGGTTCGTGTCAAACGCATTGATGATGGCAAAGGGAAAAAGGACTTCTTTCAACAGCACTGGGATGGCCAGCGGTGGGTGCCAGGGGTACCGGAGGCGATGCGATCGCGCATACCCATCTATCGCTATACCGAGGTGCAGACTGCGATCGCAAATGGTGAACCGATCTTCTGGGTAGAAGGGGAATCCTGCGCGGATGCGCTGTGGGAACTGGGGTTAGCAGCCACCACTTCCATTGGGGGCAGCAGTGGCTATCGGCGCTACGGCAGCTATGCCCACGACCTTAAAGGGGCAATGCTGGTGCTGTGCCCCGACATGGACACCCAGGGCCTCAAATATGCTGAACAGGTCGCCGCAGACTTCGGAATAGACGCCTGGGTTTATCCCTTTCCAGAATCAGTCACCTGGGATGCACTGCCGACCAAACAGGGATTGGACATTGCCGATTGGATTGCGGCTGGCGCAACCGTCGATGACATTATGAAAGCGATCGGTTCGAAACGAGCACCTATCAGCCTTCATGTGCCTGATTGTGCAGCCAGCGAGATTGACTTTGAGGCGGTGAAGCAGCAGCTCCTGCGGCTGATTGGCGAAGAGCCAACGGATTCGCAAAGGCTGATTGAGCAGGTCAAGCTGGCCAAGCAGTATCCCGAAATCGGAGCCTTTATCAAACCGTTTCACCAGGCGCTGGAAAAGGAGTCCGAGGTGGCAACGGCCACCTGTGAAGCCGCGCGAGACTTAGATCCACTGAAGGCGATTCGGGAACAGCCGCTGGATATCGAAGCCGGACTCTATGGAGATGAAGGCCGATTAGCCTACCTGATTCGCCAGGTGGCGGAAGCCATGCCCACCGCGCCTGAGTTTTTAGTGACCACCCTGATTCCAGTCCTAGGCAGTCGGATTGGTACCAAGAGCCGCCTGATTATCAGCAAGACCGCCAAGTACAGTGCCGTGTCGATCTTTCGCACCCTGATTGTGGCAAAGACAGGGCACAAGAAAACCCCGGCCCAGATGGCGATTCTGTCGGTTTTGGAAAAGCTGGAGGAAATCTACTACAGCACCTACCAGCTGCATTTAGAGGACTACCATCAGGAGCTGAGTCAGTGGGAAGCCATCCCCAGGTCTGAGCGGGCCGATGAACCTAAGCCCACTCCACCCATTCGCAAACGCTATATGAGCACCGATGACACCCTGGCGGCCAGAGCCCAAATTCATGCCGAAAACCCCACCGGCTTTTTGCTCTATCGGGATGAAGCCAGCGCCTTCATTACCGAGCGAGGGCGATTCACCACGGGGCGAGGAGATGGGGGGGAGACTGAGGCGGACCTGAGCGAGTTTAATGGCAAGAGCTTGAGTCGCGATCGCAAGCAGGAAGGCTCTATCTTTCTGCCTCATACGGCGATCAATCGCACCGGGGCGATCCAGTTCAGCAAGCTACAGCAGCTGATGGGAGCACACACCGACGACTGCGGTGAGTTTGCCCGGTATCTCTTTTGTGCGGCGGATGCACCGCCCTCCTACATCGACCTGACCAAGGATGTGGGGGACAGCGGCCTGGACCGGCTGCTGATTGACCTGATCGAGCGGTTAGATGAGCTACCAGAGCAGGACTATGAACTGTCTGCTCAGGCTAAAGCAGCGTTTGCCCAGTATCAGCATGAATTAACCGATCGGGCGATCTCGACGGACCATCCCGCAATGGAAGCGGCCTATCCCAAGTTTGAGACCTACTTTGCTCGCTTCATTCTGTGGATACATATCGTCAATGGGATGCTGGCCAGAAGGCTTCCAGACGCTATAGTCTCGGGGCAAACCGTAGAGCGAGCCAGGCTTTGGACCGAGTACTTTGTCGGACAGTTTCAGCTGATCCTGGCGATGAATTCCCCGCAGCAAGGACTGACAGGAGATTTGCTGAAGGTGTATCAGTACTTGCAGCGGAAGCAGAAGCCGCTGACGTTGCGGCAGATTGTGCAGGCCAGAATTTTTGATCGGGCCAGGGATAAGACAAAGACGAAGACACCCTACATTAGCGGCCTGCTCAACACGCTGGTAGAAAAAGGCTGGTTGGTGATGCAACAAGGCAGCTTTGCCGTTGCTGGTGTCGCAAACTGCTCAACCGTTGAGTGATTTGGTGAGCAGCGCTCAACGCTTTGAAATGCAGACATTACAAAGGCTCCAGGCGTTTTTGTTGAGCAGTTGAGCCCGGCTGTGATGACTCAGTTTCATCAAGATAGGAGCTACGTTAAAACCTTCGGTAGACAGGAAGCGTGAATACAGCTGTCCAATTGTGACTCTAACTCAACAGACTCAACAGAGGTGGTTCAAATCGCTGCAGCGAGGGGAAACAAAGACTCCAAAGCTGTTGGAAACATACTCAACAAATGCTCAACAGGCTCAACCCTGAATCAATCTGCTGCAGGCGTGGGTATCAACCTTAATTTGCAAAATAGCCTGTGTAGCAGGTGCCTATTTGCCGAAAGCCTAAGGACCGATACAGTGAGATTGCGCCTATGTTATCGTCATCTACCCATAGCTTCACAGCTGGATACGCTGTCAATAGCTCACCGATCAAAAAAGCAAGCAGCCTTTTGCCAAAGCCTTTTCGACGAAAGGGTGCAAAGGTAAAAGCCCCTGCAACTATTCCTTGATAGGCAGTTGAGCCTCGTTTCA
>JAAHIA010000147.1 GCA_010671975.1 Leptolyngbya sp. SIO4C1
GGTCGTGGGCCTGACCCGCTGTGAGCAAAAACTTGGTGGGATTGCCCAAAGCATCACAGCTCGCATGAATCTTGGTGCTCAGCCCGCCTTTGGAGCGCCCGATGGCTTCATCGCCCCCCCTTTGCCCCCCGCTGCATGCTGGTGGGCTCGTACAATGGTGGCATCGATCATCTGGTATTCGTTGTCGCTTTCATCAGACAGCTTCTCGAAGATTTGCTGCCAGACCCCTTTCTTAGCCCAGCGACTAAAGCGGGTGTGAACGACTCGGAAGTCACCGAAGCGCTCCGGCAGGTCGCGCCAGGGAACGCCGGCTCGATACCGATAGAGCACTGCATCGACGAACAAGCGATTGTTCTTAGCGGTTACACCGACATCGCCTGGTTTGCCGGGTAGCATATCTTTGATGCGTTGCCATTGGTCATCGCGAAGGGCATATCTGCGGGCCATATCTGAAGGTTTCTACTCTATTGGAGAACGCTTGCATGATAAGAACTTTATTCAGCTATGGCTTCCTCCTATTTGATGACACGCCCTAGCTAACTTTCGCCAAAACCCACTCTCTAATCAGCGGATTGACCAGCTCTGGGCGATCGTCATGCGGACAGTGACCGGCGTTGAGAAAATGCTCTTCAAGATTGCTGTAATGGGCCCTAAAGAGCTGGCTGCGCTGGCGGCAGTTCATCCAAGGGTCGGCTTCGCCCCAGAGCAGGAGCAGCGGCTGATTGAGCTGAGCTAGCAGCGTATCGACGGGCTCACCGCGTTCGGCTTTGAACAGGGCCGCAAAGGCGGCAGGCGCGCTGGGCTCAGTGGCAGGGCGATAGATTGCCTCAACCAGCTCATCAGTCACAGCGGCTTTGTTGACATAGACCTGCTCTAGCGTTTTGCGAATATAGGACTTTTGCCGTACGAACTGAAAGATAAACCAGCTAGGAATAGGGCTAAGGACAATATCGCGAATTAGACTGCCGACTGCTTTCTGAAACGAATTTGGCTCGGTAGCAGGCACGGCTGTGCTAAAGGCACCGACCCCATTGAGCAAGACTGCACCAGCAGCCGATTCAGGTCGAGTAGCAGCGGTAAATAGGCAGGCATAGCCGCCAATCGAGTTGCCAGCCAGCATGGTAGGGCGACCAATCACCTGAGCAATAAAGTCATGCAGCTGGTCGCGCCAAAGTGCTGAGCTATAGCCGCTAGTTGGCTTCGAGGAGCGGCCAAAGCCAAGCAGATCAACGGCCCAAACTTCAAAGTCAGCCTGCAGCTCAGCTATATTTTTGCGCCAGTGATCGGTCGAGGCACCGAACCCATGCACCAACAGCAGCGGCGGCCGATTGGCGCGCGGTTCGCCTGCGCGCACATAGTAAATCTGAAAGCCTTGCCAAGCCCAATAGCTGCCTGCTATCGCTGGGGTTGCCACTGTCATGATATTTATGAAGAAACATTAACTTTGCTCTATTAAGTCTATCGTGGGTTTTGAGCGGTTGGGGTCTATCCCCGGTAGGCTATCGATGACGGTCTCTTTTTACTGCCTATGGCTGCTCTGTCTCGCGCGCGATCGCGCCGTCGCACCCCCTGGTTTGAGCGGGGGATGGCGCTGCTAGCAACGCTGAATCTGGCGCTGGTGCTGCTCGATCTCAGCTACATTCCCTTTCGCGATCTCTACCTCAGGCTGGCGCCGGGGCTGACGCAGGGCTACGGCGCGGTATTCAAAGGAATTGAGCCAGAGCGCACCACGACGGCTTATCTATCACTGGTCGATCGCCTAGAAACGCAGGTCGCTACGACCGGACTGCGATCGGTCGAAACCCGTCAGCTGCTCGAAGAGCTGCGCGATCGCAGCACCGAAATCGTCGATGAAAATCCGTTTGAGGTTGCGGGCAAATCAGGAACGCTCGAGCGTATTAAAGAGCTGATGCGCGATCGCGTCGAAGAAGAATCTTCTAAAGATGCGTTTGAAGAATTTTGGAGCGCGGCCTATCTCAGGCAAGCAGGCTGGCAAGATGAGATCGCCTTTTTCGAGCAGGAAGTGCGGCCGCTGTTCTTGACGAACTACTGGCGTGGCATCGACTTTAACGGCCTGCCAGTCGATCGGTTTTGGCTGGTCGACATCTGGTTTATTGCCATCTTTGGGCTAGAGTTTTTGGCGCGTACCTACGTGCTGAGCCGTCGCCACGCCAACACAACCTGGTTCGATGCGATGCTCTGGCGGCTGTACGATGTGCCGCTGCTGCTGCCGTTCTGGCGCTGGCTGCGGGTGATTCCGGTGGTGGTGCGGCTCAATCAGGCCGCGCTAGTCAACTTAGAGCCGGTGCGCAGCCGTCTTAACCGCGTGCTGATTAGCCAGTTTGCGGTAGAGCTTACCGAGGTTGTATTTCTAAGAATTATCGATCAGCTGCAAAACATGATTCGCCAGGGGCAGATTACCCGCTGGCTGTTTGAGGCCACCAGCCAAAGCCGCTATATCGATATCAACGGTGTGAATGAGATTCAAACGATTGCCCAGCGGCTAACGCAGGTTGTGGTAGATGGCGTCTTGCCGCAGATCAAACCTGAACTCGATGCGCTGCTAGCCCACAGCGTTGACGGTGCGCTGACGCAGGCCCCAGCCTATCAAGGGCTCAAGTTTTTGCCAGGATTCGACACGCTGTCGCATCAGCTAACGCAGCAAATTTCGGCTGAAGTGTCAAAAAACCTGTATCAGGCTTTGAAAAAAGCGCTGGCAGACGAGCGCGGTGGCGAACTGACCGCTCAGCTAGTGGAAAGCTTTGGTACCCATTTTCGCGAAGAAATTCAAAAAGACGATGCGCTGCGCGAAATTCAGGCGATGACGACGGCGCTGTTAGAAGAAATCAAAATTAACTATGTCGAACGGATTGCCGAAGAAGACGATGACAAGCTGGCGAGCGATCGCTATCGGCTATACGGTGCGACGCGAAAGCCGAGGTAGGGTAGATGGGTGAAAAGGGGTTTGGTATAGTACATTTGTCTGGAAGTGGCTAAGAGACAGCTTCAGCGATGGCGATTATTTCTTCTCAGCAGCCGGATTCTGAGCGGCCTAAGCGATCAAAGGCAGCGTCGCGTGAGTCTAAACCACCCCGCATAGAGGCGCAGAGCGGCAAAAATGAGCTGCTAGAAGGTGAAGCCCAGGTCGAAGAAATATCGCGTCAGGATGAAGGGATTCGCCCTCAGACGCTGATTGACTACATTGGTCAAAAGGCACTGAAGGAAGTGCTAGGCATTGCGATTCAAGCGGCTCAGTCGCGGCGCGAGCCGCTAGACCATCTCCTACTTTACGGTCCGCCGGGCTTAGGAAAAACGACGATGGCGCTAATTTTGGCGCAGGAGATGAAGGTCGATTGCAAAATTACGACGGCCCCAGCCTTGGAGCGGCCGCGCGATATCGCTGGTCTGCTGGTGAACCTGAAGGCAGGAGATATTTTATTCATCGATGAAATTCATCGGCTGTCGCGAGTGACCGAAGAAATTCTGTACCCGGCAATGGAAGATGCTCGGCTAGATATCACGATTGGTAAAGGGCAGAGCGCTCGTACCCGCAGCATTCCGCTACAGCCGTTCACCCTGGTTGGGGCAACCACCAAAGTCGGAGCGCTGACTTCGCCGCTGCGCGATCGCTTTGGTCTGATTCAGCGGCTGCGCTTCTATGAGCTAGACGAGCTTACCCAGATTGTCTTACGGACAGCAGCAGTCTTGAAGACCTCGGTTGAAGCGGCCGGTGCTGCCGAAATTGCCCGCCGCTCTCGGGGTACGCCGCGCATTGCCAATCGACTGCTGCGTCGCGTGCGCGACTATGTGCAAGTGAAGGCGTCTGGCCCAATCACAGAAACCATTGCGGCCGATGCGCTAGAGCTATTCAACGTCGATCCCTGCGGTCTCGATTGGACCGATCGCCGCTTGCTGACAGTGATGATTGAAAACTTCAATGGCGGGCCAGTTGGGCTCGATACCATGGCGGCGGCAACGGGAGAGGATGCGCAGACGGTCGAGGAGGTCTATGAGCCCTACCTGCTGCAAATTGGCTATCTGCAGCGAACGCCGCGTGGACGAGTGGCAACGCCGGCTGCCTGGCGTCATCTGGGCTATGAGGTATCGCCGACTGCCCTCCGTGCAATCACTCCGCCTCGGCTTATCGATGGCTCGGATGAGCAGCTGTCACTGATGTAAGGCGGGTGTAGGGCGGGTGTAGGGGCGGCCGCACGGACGTAGCTGCTCTACGTGGGAAAATTCTAACTCTCCCTGTCCTACCCAGCCGACCTATAAGCTAGTACCTAGAGCGTTTTGTAGGAAAGTTCAGTATGAGGCGATGGCTGATCGCAGTCGCGATCGCAATTTTGATTGGGTTGAGCAGCTACAGTGCTTTAGCATCCTCCGTCTGGGCAGCTCCGGCCGAATCTGTGGCAGAGCTGCGAGACAAGGCCTTTGCGCTCACCCAGGCAGGCAAGTTTGATCTAGCTGAAGCCTACTGGAGCAAGCTGATCGAGCGGCTGCCGAGTGAGCCCGCGCTATGGAGCAATCGCGGCAATGTGCGCGTCAGTCAGCACAAGCTAGAGGCCGCGATCGCAGACTACACGCAGGCAATTCGTCTGGCACCGTTTGAGCCCGATCCTTACCTCAATCGCGGTGCGGCGCTAGAGGGCGCAGGCGACTGGCAGGCCGCTATTGACGATTACAATCAGGTGCTCGCACTCTCGCCAGATGACCCGGCTGCCTACAACAATCGCGGCAATGCCAAAGGTGGCCTTGGCGACTGGCCAGCAGCGCTAGAAGACTATCAGCAGGCGATTGAGCTCATGCCGAGCTTTTCGCTGGCCTATGGCAACTATGCGCTAGCGCTGTACCAGGTCGGCCAGACTGAGCGGGCCGTTCAAATTATGCGATCGCTGGTGCGGAAATATCCTGGCTTTGCTGATATGCGCGCAGCCTTAACGGCGGCCTTATGGGAGACCGGTCAGCGCGGTGAAGCAGAGAGCAACTGGGTCGCTGCAGTTGGCTTGGACAAACGCTATCGCGATACTGACTGGGTTGCTCACATTCGCCGCTGGCCGCCTGAAATGGTGACAGCGCTCAATCATTTCTTGCATCTTTAAAGCTCAAGCCCAAGCCTTGAGTTTGAGGCTCAGGCTGATCGGCGTTAATGAACCTAATTTCTAAATTGTTGCGAACTTTTAAGTTGCGATTTTCCCCAGCCTGTGGGGGAATCTCTAAACTATGCTGAAGAAGACAAGTGCTTCCTGTAATGAGACTCCGTAGCAGTAGATAGGGTACTTTTAAGATTGGCGCTGAGGTTAGTGCTGAGCCCAGCTACCTATCCTCGACCGCGCTCTATGGCTCATATCGTCTAGGTTCAGTACCCGTAAAATTACTGCTGACTGTGCTATGGGAGGTGCTAGATTATACTCAAAGTTAGACCGGTCAAACCCTTCTGCAGATAGCCTTCTTGCTATTGATCCGCTCAGCTGCTTGGTGTGCTTCGTGCTAGAGGTTTTACTAATCAGAAGCAGTTTTTACTGTTTTTTTGCCGCTTACCTATGCCCCGTGCATGGAAACGTCATCTCTGATAGCACAACTAGTCCAGCTGCAGGAGAAAGTGTCCTTGCTGCATCAGCTATCTCACAGCGATTCGAGCGATTCGCTGCTGCCAAAAGAGACGATTGCTGAGCTGAGCAGGCAGCTTTCTCAGATGCTCTTACAGATTTCGGCGACTCCAGTAGAGCCTGTGGTCGAAACGCTACCGCTGCACGCAGTGCTGGAGCAGTCGCCGGTGGCAGTTGCGCTTAGCGATCCGGTGGCAGAGCGCTATCTTTGGGCGAATGCGGCTCTAAAAAAGCTGCTTGGCCATTCGGTAGGACAGCTCAAACATCACAGCTGGCAAGAGCTATTGGTAACGCCTGTGGTGCTTGGTCGAGAGGTGGCTGTTTTATCGGGGCAGGTGAAGATACAGCCGCTGCGGTCAGTGCAGATTATTGCATCACCGCTGATTGGCGCTGATGAAAGGCTATTGGCTCGGCTGATCATCGTCGTACCCATCGATTTTGAACATTCCGATCCCTCAGTGGCCCGGACCGTCGATCAGCTTTTGCTGCAGCAAATGTCTTGGCAGGTCGAGCAGCAAAAGCAGCTTAGGCAAACGGTCAATCGCATTCGCCAATCGCTGAATTTGAAAACAATTTTTTCAGCTGCGGTTAAGGAAGCTGGACAGCTGCTCAAAGCTGACTGGTCATTGCTTGTAGAATATGATGCCGATCGGCAGACTTGGCGTCAGGTTGCTCAGTATTCGCCTCAAAACCGGCCGCTGAGTGCGCTGCGGCTCAGCGAGAAGCGGCTGCATCTTCTCCCTCAGCTAGAGTCGAAGCGGCCGCTGCAGGTCAATCTATCGACCTTGGAGATGGCTTCTGCGCATGCGGTCTGGCTAAGCTATTTTCCAGGCTCTTGGCTGCTGATGCCGATCCATTTGCCGCCGCAGCCGCCTGAGCTGCAGCTTTCAGATTTGTGGGGACTTTTGGCCTTGGGCTATGAGTCTTTGAGCGCGGATTGGAATGATAATCAGGCTTTGTTTGTGGAGACGCTGGGCCAAGAAACCGCGATCGCGATTCGACAAAGCCTGCTCTATCAGCAGCTGCAGCGGGCCAATCAGGAACTGCAGGCGCTAGCGCTTACCGATAGCTTGACTCAGATTGCCAATCGACGTCAGTTTGATCGTCATCTGGCGCACGAGTGGCAGCGTTTGACGCGCGAACAAAAGCCGCTGTCGCTGATCATTTGCGATATTGATTACTTCAAACGCTATAACGATCGCTACGGCCATCCTGCCGGCGATCGCTGCTTAGTGCAGGTGGCCCAGGCGATCACTCGCGCTTCAAAGCGGCCAGCTGACTTAGTTGCTCGCTACGGCGGTGAAGAATTTGCCATTATCTTGCCAAACACTCATACGCGCGGGGCTCATCGCGTTGCCAATCAGGTGCGTCAGGGCATCGAATCGCTGGGAATTCTACATCCAGACTCGGATGTGAGCGATCAAGTCACGGTAACAATGGGCATTGCTAGCGCCGTACCAAGCCGCAATGTCGGCATGCAAGAGCTTTTGCAAGCGGCCGATTTAGCCCTCTATCATGCCAAACAGCAGGGCCGCGATCGCATCTATGTTCATGCGCACTATATCTATCCTGAGTCTGCGATCGCGCGCAACGTAGAAGGCTAGGGCTAGACTATTGAACGCTGGGTTTCTAGACGCTCACGACTCGAAATTTACAATCCGTGCGAAATCATCTGGCGCCAAGCTCGCACCGCCTACTAGCGCCCCGTCAATTTCAGGCTGAGCCATAATTTCATCCACGTTGCCAGGCTTAACTGAGCCACCATACTGAATCGGCACGGCGGCATTCTCAAGCTGAGCCCGGATCAGACCAATCACGCGGTTGGCCTCTGCGGCTTCGCAGGTGTCACCCGTTCCAATGGCCCAGATAGGCTCATAGGCAATCACTAGGTTCTGCTGATCAACATCGATCAGCGCCTGATTGACCTGACGCGTAATCAGTGCTTCGGTCTCACCGGCATCGCGCTGCTGCTTGCTCTCGCCGACGCACAAAATAGGAGTCAGCCCAGCCGACTGCGCCGCCTTGAGTCGCCAGTTGACGGTCTCATCGGTTTCGCCGAAATACTGCCGCCGCTCGCTGTGGCCCACGATTGCGTAGCGGACGCCTAGCTCGGTGAGCATATTGCCTGCCACCTCGCCAGTGTAGGCCCCTGAGGTTTCCCAATGAATATTCTGCGCCCCGATTTTTACGCGCGAGCCATGCAGCGTCTTGGAGAGCGCGCTGAGCGCTGTAAAAGGTGCACAGAGCACCACTTCGCGCTCATCAGAGGTTTCGCTTAGCTGGGGTAGAAAGCCTTTGAGAAACTCTAGGCTGTCGGCCTGAGTTTTATGCATCTTCCAGTTACCCGCAATCACAATCTGTCGCACAGGCATCTAACTTGCTTTGGTATTGCACATTGCATCCTACCGGGAAACCTGAACCCGATGCAATTTTTTTGGAGGTTGACAAACAGCAAGCGCCCCAGGGCAGCTGCCTCAGAGCGCTTGCGATCGCGCTATTTCATCAGGCAGATGCGCTACGACTCGATGCCAGCTGCTGCCTTAGCTTTAGCTGCTTCATCGGGGTGAATGTTCAGCCGCGTTAGATTCACCCGACCGCGATTGTCAATTTCACGAATCTTGACCAGCACTTCATCCCCAACGTTGACTTCGTCTTCCACTTTGGCAACCCGATAGTCAGCTAGCTGGGAGATGTGAATCATGCCCTCTTGACCTGGCTTAAATTCAACGAAGGCCCCAATCGGAATCACCCGCGTTACTTTGCCCATATAGACGTCGCCGGCTTCCGGCTTGAAGGTAATGCCCTCAATCAGTGCCTGCGCCTGCTTGGCCTTGCTAGAATCCAGCGAGGCAATCGTGATCGTCCCATCGTCTTGAATATCGACTTTGGCACCGGTTTGCTCAGTAATGCTCTTGATTTGCTTACCGCCAGGCCCAATCACCATGCCAATCATGTCTGGATCAATCTTGAAGGTAAGCAGTCGCGGCGCAAAGGGCGACAGTTCTTCCCTGGGGGCGCTAATCGCCTCTAGCATCTTAGAGAGAATGTGCAGCCGGGCGGGTTTGGCCTGCTTGATGGCTTCGGCAATCACCTTGATGGGTAGCCCGGTGATCTTCATGTCCATCTGTAAAGCCGTGATGCCGCTGTCGGTACCGGCGACTTTGAAGTCCATGTCGCCCAAAAAGTCTTCGATGCCTTGAATATCAGTTAAAATCCGTACCTCATCGCCTTCTTTGATTAGACCCATTGCGGCACCGCTGACCGGCTTGCTAATCGGAACACCGGCATCCATCAGCGATAGCGTTGAGCCGCAGACCGAGCCCATAGATGTCGAACCGTTGGAAGAGAGCACTTCTGAAACCACCCGAATCACGTAGGGAAACTCTTCCTGCGCGGGCAGCACCGGCGTCAGCGCGCGCTCTGCTAAGGCCCCGTGGCCAATTTCGCGTCGTCCGGGCGATCGCATCGGCCGCGTTTCACCCACCGAGTAAGGCGGAAAATTATAGTGGTGCAGGTAGCGCTTTTCTTCTTCTGGATGCAGGTCATCCATCATCTGCGCATCGCCTGGCGTACCCAGCGTTGCGATCGAAAGCACCTGCGTCAGCCCGCGCTGAAACAGCCCGCTGCCATGTACCCGATCGGGCAGCACACGCGTGCGGCTTTGGATTGGACGCACCTCGTCGAGCTTACGCCCATCAACGCGCACGCCTTCCTCTAAGATTTGAGCCCGCATCAGCTTTTTGGTCAGCGACTTGTAGGCGTTGCCTAGCGCTTTGCTATTCTCGCTGACGGCAGTTCGAATCGCGTTCTCTTCGGGCATTTGCTCGATTTCAGCGGCAATCTCAGCCTTGATCGCATCGAGTTTTTCGTCGCGCTCTGGCTTAGTCAACTCGAACTGCTTGAGGACCTCTTTAATCGGCTCGGTCGCTCGCTCGCTTAAAAAATCTATCAGCGTTGGATCGGTCTCAGGCGCGGGCAGCGTCACTGGCTCAATGCTGAGTTCAGCAATTAGCTCGTGCTGAGCCTTAATTAAATCCTGCACGACCTCGTAGCCAAAGTCGATGGCCTCAATCATATCCTGCTCGGGCAGCTGATTGGCACCGGCTTCGACCATAATCACCCCGTCTGGGGAGCCCGCAACCACTAGATCAAGATCGCCCGAATCAATTTCTTTATAGGTTGGGTTGATGACAAAATCATCGCCCACGAGGCCAACGCGAACTGCTGCCATCGGACCGTTAAATGGAATCTTAGCCAGCAGCACCGCCAGCGATGCCCCAGTGGCTGCTAGCACGTCAGGCGGTACCTCTTCATCCATCGATAGCGTGGTCGCTACGATTTGAATATCGTCCCGCATCCAAGCGGGGAATAGAGGCCGCATTGGGCGATCAATCAGTCGACTGACTAACGTAGCTCGTTCGGGCGGTCGTCCCTCTCGGCGTAAAAAGCCGCCTGGAATTCTGCCTGCAGCGTAGAGACGTTCTTCGTAGTCGACTAGCAGTGGTAAAAAGTCAATCCCTTCCCTAGCACTGGCGCGCGTAGCGGTGACCAGTACGGCGGTATCACCAGATTGAACCAGAACACTCCCTCCTGCCTGAGGGGCAAACAGTCCAGCCTTAAGCCGAATATCCCGACCATCGAAGGATATCGACTTGTCAATTTCTTGCATCTAAAATGACTTCCTTTTGAGTTCTTTCGTTTTTGTTCTGAGGCAATCCTAGCATTGATGCTGAAACCCTGCTTCGTAGACGGGTCGAAGACGGCTGAGCCAAAAGCCAGCCTCGATCTAAAGGAGGATTGGAAGCTGTGAGCCGGCTGCTTTTACTATCAGTCAGCCGCGTTTTTGAATGCAGTTAAGAGGCTGTTAGAATGGTTCGAAAGAAATGACCTAGGCTAACGATAAAGGCGCTATAAACTACCGGTATCTCTAAAGTTTTGGTCTGAGATATTTGGGCAAGCGTAGCC
>JAAHIA010000148.1 GCA_010671975.1 Leptolyngbya sp. SIO4C1
TCGCAAGGCTTGAATCACTGCCGAGGTGACATTATACATCGAACGCTGAAACGTAATCCCGAGCTGAATTAGCATGTCATCTTCAGCACGGCAGTGCTGCCGGTAGTAGTCTTCTAGGTAGGGCGGCAGAAAATGCAGCATATCCTGCATCAGCAGCGTGGGTGGAATGCCCGCACTCCCCACGGGGAAGACATCGGCGTAGAGAATGCCATAGTGAAATTCAGCCTGGTCAGCTGGCACCTGATGCGCTTGGGCATTGTAAGACTTCGTACCGCGAAACGGCGATGTTCGATAAAACACGGCCTCTACATAGGGCAGCGCCGCCTCGTACAGCCAGGTAAAGCCCGCCGATTTAGGGATAATCTCAAAGCATTCATCGCCGATGTAGGCATGGTGATAGATCGGTCGACCGGCGACCGCGAAGATGCCGTTCACTAGAAAGTCCATCGCTGCCGGCACGCCGCTAAATCCGCCTTCATCGTAGATATCGCTCATCTCGAAGAAGACGGGGGCCATCACCTCCCAAAACAGGCCAAGATTGGCGTAGTAAGAGAGCTGTCGCACCTGCTCTAAAAACATGTCGGGGAACAGCTTGTAGAGCCCCAGCATAGCTGGATTGCGCTTAAAGTAGGCTCGGATGGCGCGATCTGCCGCCTGACCGTAGGGCTCGCTGTACAGATAGTCGTTAAATTTTGGATTGATATCTCGATGCCAAAACATGGCACGCATGCAGGCTTCAGCAAATTCCATATTGACCCGGTCGTGCCACCAGTGATGCAGCAGCTTGGGCAGGGCTAGCCCGAGTTCGCCCTTCTCCATAAATGCCCGCAGCTCTGGGTGGGCGTCTGCCTGCCCGCGCCAGATGCGCAGCGGTGACTCATCGCCTGCGTAGGTATTAGGCCGATTGAGATAGTCTTCAGAAATAAAATACTTAAAGAACGGCAGCGGATTGAGAAACACGCGCTCTGCAATATAGAGCAGATCTCGCCAGTAAAAATCCATCGGCACCGCATAGGCTTTATAGATGCCAATAATCTGCATCAAATTCTCTGGCGTATCTGGCAGCATTGAACCGCCCGCCTCAAGGCGATGAACAATCTCGGCAAATTCATGAGTGGAAGGAGAAAGCGTTGTTGAAATCATGGTTGTTATGAAAGAGGTAGACAAGGCCAACCGCAACCGGCAAAAGCGTAGAGGATCTTCCCGGCCTTAATAAAGGGGTGACTGGAGACTGGGGGATAAAAATGGATGCAGGACAGTCTGCTCGCGTAGATCTCTCACTCGCTTCTGCCCCTCAGAGAAACTCTCGGCATCTGCTCAAAATTAAACGAGCTCTTAACCAAAGCGGCTCGCTCTGCTACTTTGGCAACCGGCGTTGGCTCGCTCCAGCGCATTAGCCAGTTCGGCTGCAGCCCTAGAAACACAATCAGCGCGGTTAGGACTAATGCCGGCACCTTCTCATCAAACGTCACCTTGGGGAAGTAGGCCCGATTGCTGTCCAAGCGGCCAAAGCAGGTGCGATTCAACAGAATCACGAAGTAGACTGCGGTTAAACCTGTGCCCACCACGCAAATTAGCGTCTGTAGCGGAAACTGTCGATAGCTGCCTTGAAACACGACAAACTCCGCTGCAAAATTCACCAGCCCTGGGATGCCTGCACTCGCCATGCCACCCAGCACCAGCAATGCACTGGTTAGCGGCAGCCCCCGTATCGGATTCATCAGACCGTTGAGTGCTGCCAGTTCGCGCGTGCCAACTTTCGCTTCAACGATGCCTACCAGATGAAACAGAATCGCCAAAATCAGCCCGTGGGAGACCATCTGCGCAATGCTGCCGGCCAAGCTGAGCGGATTGCCCGCTGCGCTGCCCAGCAAAATATAGCCCATGTGCCCGATTGAGCTGTAGGCCACCATGCGCTTAATGTCGCGCTGCGCGATCGCAACCACCGCCCCATAGATCACCGTCACGGCGGCCCAGACGGCCAGCCCTGGTGCCAACACCTGCCAGCCCTCCGGCAGCAGGCTAAAGCCAAACCGCAGCAGCCCGTAGGTGCCCAGCTTTGCCAGCACGCCGCCCAGCATAATCGCCACCGGCGTCGAAGCGGCCACGTAGGTATCCGGCAGCCAGGTATGCAGCGGAATCAGCGGCACCTTAATGCCGAAGCCCAGCAGCAGCGGAATCAGTAAGGCGACCTGCCAGCTGACCGGCAGGCTAACCGTAGCTAGGCTGCTGTAGCTAAAGTCAGACGCGCCGCTGAGCCAAAACATACCAAAGCAGCCCACCAAAATCAGCGCCCCCGATAGCGCCGTGTAGAGCAAAAACTTTGTGGCCGCATAGCCGCGCTTCTCACCGCCCCAGATCGAAATCAGCAGGTATAGCGGCACCAGCTCTAGCTCATAGAGTAAGAAAAAGAGCAGAAAATTCTGCGCTAGAAAAGCACCTGCGATCGCGCCGCTCACGATCAGCATCAGACTGTAGAACAGTCGCGGTCGCTCCGTGGTTGCCCGGCTGCTGTAAATCGCAATCCAGCTCAGCAGACTGTTGAGCCCGACCATCAGCAGCGCTAGCCCATCGAGCCCCAGCTCGTAATCGAGCCCCAGCGCCGGCAGCCACGGCAGCTTTTCAGTAATCTGAAAGCCAAAGTCGCTGAGATCAAACTGAGTAAACAGCCAAATCGTCCAGAGCAGCGCAATGCCAGAAACTGCCAGGGCAATATTGCGAGCCTGCCTGGCCGTCAGCGGCGTGAGGCCGATAATCAGCGCACCGAGCGTAGGGATTAAGAGAAGAGGAGTCAGCATGGGAAATCACGAAGTAGGAAGGCAGATGGGGAACGGGGGATGGGGGATGAGCACTGAAAAGACTACAATCCTGCAGACAGCGGCAAGTATAGCCAGCCCATGAACAGCCCCAGCAGTACCGTGCCAATGGCAATCGTGAGGATGTAAAACTGAGATCGCCCCGTGTTGCCATACTTCAAAGTCTCGCCGCCGACGAGAGAGGCCAGCCCGACAAAGTTCACCAGACCATCGACGACATAGCGATCGAGCCAGTCGCCCAGCTTTGCCAGCGCTCCAACGGCGAGCACGACCGTGTTGCGATAGAGCGTCGGCGTGTAGAAATCGTAGGCAAACAAATCGACTAGCCACTGCGGCAGCAGCTGCGGTGAGATCTGCTGACGGTTGCGGTAGAGCAGGTAGCTAATCGTAGCCCCGGTGAGGCTCGACCACAGCAGCAAAATGCCAACGTTATTCACTGCCAGCTGCCAGACCGGCACCAGCGCCAGACTTTGCAAGACAATCGGCACGTGCAGCGTCAGTCCGGCCATAGCCGCCATCGGCAGCACCACCGACCAGATGGGTTCCGGCGCGCGATCGCTCATCACCTGACTCGGCCCGACAAACATCAGGGCAAAGGCGCGCATCAGGCTGAACGCCATCAGCCAGTTTACGCCGATGACCAGCAAGACTAAGCCCCAGTCGCCGGCCTGCCAGAGATTGTCAACCAGCAGCCGCATCGACCAGAACCCACCCAGCGGCGGCATCGCAATGAAGCCAAGCGTACCAATTAAAAAGGAAAGCCCGGTCACCGGACGGCGCGACCAGAGCCCGCCCAGCTGAGTCAAATCTTGAGTAATGCAGGTGAGAATCACCGAGCCCGCCGCTGCCATGAGCGTTGCCATTGCGATCGCATAGGTCAGCAGCAAGAAGAAAGCCGCGCCCGCCTGCAGTGCGCCCACCGCCACAAAGACCAGGCCCATATAGGCGCTCACTAGATAGGACAGGACGCGCTTCACATCAATTTGGGCACAGGCAATCAGGCCGCTGCCAACCGCAGTGATGGCGCCAACCGCGATCGCAGCTTGACAGGCCAAAGGAGACAGCGCCAAGACCGGCACCAGCTTAATCAAAACCCAGGCCCCCACCGGCACCACGGTCGCATTTCTCAAAATTGAAGTGGGCAGCGGCCCTTCCATTGCCTCATCGAGCCAGAGATGCAGCGGAAACTGGGCGCATTTACTCATCGGTCCGGCCAGCAGCCCCAAGCCTAGCAGCGCTGCCGTGGTGGGGGATAGATCAGCCTGCTGCACCCAGGCAGCCAGTTCGCTAAAGCTCCAGGTGCCAGCCAGCGGATAGATCGCAATCACGCCCATCAGCAGGATCAGGTCACCCACCCGCTTCGTTAAAAAAGCATCGCGCGCGCCTGTCACCACCAGCGGCTGATTAAACCAGTAGCCAACGATCAAATAGGTGCCCAGCGTCAAAATCTCTAGCAGCATGTAGCTAAAGAACACAGAATCGCCCAGCACCAGCGCCGTCATGCCCGCCTCAAACAGCGCCAGCAGCGCATAAAACCGGGCCCAGCCCCAGTCCATTTCGAGATAGCCAATCGCATAGATCTGCACCAGCAGATTTAGCCCGGTGATGACGACAGCCGCCCCCATCGACAGCGCCGACAGCTCAAACGGCAGAACGATGTTCAAATCAGCGACCTGCAGCCAGCTCAGCTCAAAATACACTGCTCGCTGCCCCCAGGCTGCCATCAGCCCTGCGATGCTGTGCAAAAACGCTAGCAGCGTTGTCAGCAGGTTCAAATAGCCCGCCGGACGCGGTCCCGTCCGCCGAATCAGCCCTGGCGACCAAGGCAGGCTCAGCAGCGCCCCTATCAATGGATAAAGCGGGATCAGCCAGCCTGTACTCAGCCAAAAATCACTCATAGCAGCCTTTCTCAATCAGAACAGCAAATTGAGACAAACAGCTCTGCGGCTCATAGCCCGCTGGCCTGAACCCAAATCGCTTGGGAAAAACCGCTACGATTTACCTAGAGCTATCTAAATTCAAATAACGATAGTCAAAAGTCTATCCTTAACTTAGTTTAAAACGATTGGCTATGAAAAGCTAGCCCAATAGATAGAGTATTCTTAATTTCAAAGTTAAGCAGTATTTATACTGATCAATCATTCAACTGTTCGCAGCGCCCCTTCCTCTTCCTGTCTCTCCCTAAAGCACCACCTCATCAACGCTATCAACATCCAGCCCAGTCGCGATCGCAACCGTCTGCTCCAGTACCGAAGCCGTCCCTGCGCGCTGACAGCGAATAGCAAACGGACAGCGATCGCAGCGTCCCTTAGCAATATCGACCTTGGGAAACGCTGCGGCCGACTGACGGAGCTGCGTCAGCTGCTGGGTCAGTGACATGAGCGCCGCTTGCGTTTGCGCATGCTGTCGAGCGGAGTAGCCAAACCGGTAAGACTCAGGCTGTAAGCGACCGGTTTGCCGATCGCGGCTGCGCACAAACCAGTAGGTCATCGATATCTGCTCTGGGGCCAGGGCAGCTGTTTCAGCTAACACATATAAATAGAGACGAGTCTGCCAGTCTGTTTCTAGCCAGCTGCGCTGCGGGGGCCGCTGATAGGTCTTCCAGTCGATAATTTGTCCGGCAGCGGGGGAGAGGATCAGCAGATCGTAAACGACCGTTAGCAGGTAGTCGTTGAAAGCTAGCGTGCGCTGATGCTCGCTCTGTCGCAGCTCGCTAGGACCAGCGGTAGCAAACAGGTCGGGGGCAGCCTGGCGCAGGGCCGCAACGCTCTCGCTCATCTCTGGGTCGGCAGGAGCCATCACCTCAATCGGCAGCCCTAGGGCCTGCTGCTGCATCAGCAGGTGAAACTGAGAGCCCCACAGCGCGCTAGTCTGCTGATCTGGCCCGGTAGGGACCGCCAGCGCCTCTAGAAAAATATGCTGAAACTTACGCGGGCAGGTCTCTAACAGCGTCAGATGGCTTTGAGACAAAGACGAGATCATAGGGCGTCATCGATTAGCGACTTTCTTGAGCACAAACACGCTGCCCTGGTTGCCACGCCCAATGCGCATATCAGCATCAAGGTAGGTAATCTCTAACCAGCCTGACTGCTCGCGATTGATCTCAAAGTCAACGCCCTGCAGCAGCGTCAGCTTCTCAGACTGCATCAGCTTGGCAATAAACTGGTTGGGCGACTGGTAGCCCAGCAGCCACTGCAGGCCAAAGACCGCCCGCTGAAAACGCACGGTCACCCGCTTGTCTGAAACCGCTTCAAACGTAGCAGCGACGGAAACCAAGCCTTCTAAATAAGGCAGCGTACCCACCTCGGCTAGGTTGTAGATGCGAGTTTCGGCTAGCCGCACACACTGGTAGATATGGCCTAGCTTAACCAGCGGCACGCGATCAATGCCCAAGAGCTCATCGCTGGTGGTGTAGAGCAGTCGCCAGTTGCCCTCAAGCAGCTCCGCCGCCTCAAGCGGGCGCGGCGTGGGGTTGCTGTCTTCAAGCCGGGCAACGAGGGCCAGAATAGCAAGCCTTTCATCATCGCTGACCAGGAGGCCACGGTTGGTCGATGCGATCGCTTCTAAAAGTTCAGATTTGCGTAGCATGGTGGGCTCCTGAGCTGGCTAAAGTTTCGTTACGTATTGGTTGACCTTTACTCAAAAATCAGCTAATTCGTGCAGTGATAAACTATGATCAAAAGCCGCACAAGCGCTAAATCCAATACCGTATTCAATCACTTGTATGAGCGACTACAATCCCTCCGTTCGACAGATTCCTCGCACACAGCTGGCAGACGTTATTCCGCAGCGCCGCGATGCTTCTATCTTAGGCTGGCTTGAGAGCACGGGCCGCCTGATTCCTAGAGAGCCGGTGGAAACCTCAACTGACGAGCCTGATAGCGAAGAAATTTCAGACCTGATGGGTAACGAAGACAATAGCTTCGAAGAAGAAGATGACGACATGTCATTAGAGGACGAAGACTAGGTGACTTCGCCATTTTTGTGCTTTGGGCTCTAGACATTTTGAGAAAACATCGTAGAATCTAGGGCAAACGAAGGAATGGCTATCGAGGCACAGCTTAGATAGTTTCCTGAAGTCAGTCTGCTATTTTATTCGGAATTTCCAATAGAGCAGCTGAAGTTGTGTGGTGTGTGAAGGAAAAAGTTTGTGGATGCCAAGTTTTTTACGTCTAGGTCTACTGGCCTATCGGGCGTAGGGCTATCCCTGGTTTTAACAGCGGGTTTGCTGCTAGCTGCTTTAGGGCTTGATTTTGCAGCCGACCGCTCCCTGTTTGAGCCAGGCTTTACGCTGCCCTTTCTCGTCTCCGCTGTCAGTGCTGCGCTCTTAGGCTACGCGGTGGTACCCGTGCTGAGAGCGCTTAAGGCCGGTCAATTTATTCGCGAAGAAGGGCCTAAAGCGCATTTAAAAAAGGCGGGAACGCCAACGATGGGGGGAATCTATTTTATTCCGGCGGCGCTGGTGACGGCACTGATCTTTAGCCGACTTAGCTGGGAGGTGGTAGCGGTCTGTCTGCTGACGCTGGCCTACGGCTTTATCGGCTGGATTGACGATTGGCAGGTGCTGCGACGTCGCTCGAATAAGGGAATTTCGCCCCGCATGAAGCTAGCGCTGCAGGTGAGCTTTGCTGTGGTTTTCTGCGCCTGGGCGTTTGCTAGTCAGCCGCCTGAGATTGCGTCGGTGGCGCTACCGCTGGGGCTATCGCTGCCGCTAGGGCTGCTGTTTTGGCCGCTGGCTGGCTTTGTTTTGGTGGCTGAGAGCAATGCCACCAATCTGACCGATGGCGTGGATGGCTTAATGGGCGGCACCGGCGCGATCGCGCTGCTGGGCCTGGGCGCGCTGATTGCCCCCACCCATCCCGACCTGATGATTTTCTGCGCGGCACTGAGCGGCGGCTGCATTGGCTTTTTGGCCCATAACCGCAATCCGGCTAAGGTCTTCATGGGCGATACAGGATCGCTAGCGCTAGGCGGCGCACTGGCCGCAGTGGGCATTCTCAGCGGCAGCCTGTTTGGCCTCTTAATTGTCACCCTGCTGTTCTTTGCTGAGACGCTCTCAGTGATTTTGCAGGTCGGCTACTATAAGGCAACCAAAGGGCCAGACGGCATCGGCAAGCGCCTGTTTAAGATGGCACCGCTGCATCATCACTTTGAGCTGTCCGGCTGGTCTGAGATTCAGGTCGTCAGCGCCTTTTATCTAGTGGGCGCAGTGCTGGCAGTGACGGCGATTGGCACACTGATCTGAAGCGATCGCAAATAGTCCAAGCGGCGGCAGAGACAGCAACGTTTCTGCCACATTTTGCGATCGCTAGCCGCACCCCTTAAAATCCAGATACTGTCTCAATGCCGGGGGTGACTATGACCGCTTCGCTTCGCTCGTTAGGAACGCCGCCCAACGCCTGGCAGGTGAATGAAACGGTAGCCGATCTCAGCCGCCCGGCGCTGCTGCCGCAGCCGGTTAGCTTTATGAGTCAGACCAAGCAGCTGACGATTGATCTCGCCAAAACTGCCTGCTTGGTGATCGATATGCAAAACGACTTTTGCCATCCTGACGGCTGGCTCGCGCATATCGGCGTGGATGTGTCACCAACGCGGGCGGCGGTCGCACCTTTGCAGACGCTGCTGCCCGCTCTGCGATCGCATCAGGTGCCCATTCTTTGGGTCAACTGGGGCAACCGACCCGACTTGCTCAACATCAGCGCCGGGCTGCGCCATGTTTACAACCCTACCGGTGACGGCGTCGGTCTCGCCGATCCCCTACCCAAAAACGGCGCGCCGGTGCTGACAAAGGGCAGCTGGGCAGCCGCAGTGATCGACGAGCTGGCCGCTGAGCCTAGCGATATTCAGGTCGATAAGTACCGCATGAGCGGATTTTGGGACACCCCTTTGGATAGCATCTTAAAAAATCTAGGCAGAACCACGCTGCTGTTCGCTGGCGTCAATGCCGATCAGTGCGTCCTCTGCACGCTGCAGGATGCCAACTTTCTTGGCTACGACTGCATTATGCTGGCAGACTGCACAGCCACGACCTCACCCGATTACTGTCTGCAGGCCACGATTTACAACGTAAACCAGTGCTTTGGCTTCGTAGCCGAGTCTAGCAAGATTGTCGCAGCGCTTAATCAATAATCAGCGTCGCAGACAAATGCACCCAGTTTGTTACCCCTTTCCCCTTTGCCCTGCCTTCCTCCAACCTGTCCCTATGTCTCTCCAAACCTTCACCAGCGCGCTCGGCGATATCGAAACTATTCGCGATGCAGCACAGGTCGCTAAGCTCTCAAAAGATTACTACTATTTCAGCCCGATCTTAAAAGCGCAGCTAGACGACAAGGTCGCTGACATCGCTGTGCGCCCGGCCAGCGAGGCGGAGGTGATGCAGGTAGCAAAGGCCTGCGTGGCGGCTAAGCTGCCGCTGACGGTGCGCGGTGCAGGGACGGGCAACTACGGTCAGTGCATTCCGCTGGCTGGGGGCGTGATTCTCGATTTGAGCAAGCTAAACCAGGTGAAGTGGGTAAAGCCAGGGCTGGCCTGTGTGGAGCCGGGCGCTAAGCTAGCGGCGATTGATAAAGTCACGCGCGCCTCTGGCTGGGAAATTCGCATGTATCCTTCGACCTATCGCACGGCGACAATCGGCGGCTTTATTGGCGGCGGCAGCGGCGGCATCGGCTCAATCACCTACGGGCAGCTGCGCGATCGCGGCAACCTGCAGGCGGTTCGCGTGGTGACGATGGAAGATGAGCCGCGCGTGATCGCGCTGCGCGGCGATGCCGTGCAGCAGGTCAATCATGCCTATGGCACCAACGGCATCATCACCGAGCTAGAGATTCCGCTAGGGCCAGCCTATCCCTGGGCCGAAGTGATTGTTGGGTTCGACGACTTCATGACGGCTGCCCGCTTTGGGCAAACCCTGTGCGACTCAGACGCGATCATCAAAAAGCTGGTCAGCATTCATGCCTGGCCGATTCCTAGCTACTTTGCCGCGCTGCAAGGAGCGCTGCCGGCCGGTCAGCATGCCGCCCTGCTGATGGTGGCAGAATCTTGTCTAGAGCCGCTCGGTGAGCTAGTCGCTGAGTTTGGCGGCCAGATCACCTATCAGAAATCAGCAGCCGAGGCCAAAAAAGGAACCCTCCTGGCCGAATTTACCTGGAATCACACCACGCTTCACGCTCGTAACGTTGATCCAAACCTTACCTATCTGCAGACGCTGTTTCCCTATGACCCAGACCTCAAGCTAATAGAGCATATGCAGCATCACTTCGATGATGAGGTGATGCTGCACCTTGAGTTTTTGCGAATGCAGGGCAAAAATATTCCGGCGGCGCTGCAGCTGGTGCGCTATACCACCGAGGCTCGACTCCACGAAATCATTCGCTACCACGAAGAAAAAGGCGCATTTATCGCTAATCCGCATACCTACATTCTTGAAGACGGCGGCCGCAAGTCGATTGACGAGGCGCAGCTAGCCTTCAAGCAAAAGGTCGATCCGTACGGACTGCTCAACCCGGGCAAGATGCGCGGCTGGACTGAGCGATACGGATAGGACAGCCGGCTCAGTCAAAGATCGAATCTGGCAGCCCCAACCAGCTGCTGATTAGACCTCTCAGCAGCCCGGTTAGCAGCGTTAGTAGCGGCGTCGAGGCAATCAGCAGGTACTGACGAAATACGGTCGTATTAAACGGCCAAACCGG
>JAAHIA010000149.1 GCA_010671975.1 Leptolyngbya sp. SIO4C1
TCTGTCTCGGCCAGTGGCCGATACAGCCTTTCAGCTTGTGAAGAGAGAATATTCCTGGCAGGCAATGGCTGAGAAGGTAGCGGTTATTCTCAAAACAGCTGCCGATCGGTCAGTCTGAGTCAGATCGCTCCGGCAGAGCGTAGTGTCCTATAATACGATCTTTTAATCGGCAATACGATAGCTTGGCTTTATCACTTCTTTAAAAACCGCTATACGAATATGAAAATTAGCCAGAATATTGCGTCAGGCTATCCGCTTTTTTGTGTTCCCTTTATATTTCCTTTATCTCTCCTTTATATTTTGCTATTTCTACCTACGGGATTAGCCTAAACGGTGAGATAATATGTTAAATCAATCAAGAAATGTTGATAGAAATGTTGATATGTAGGATCAGAAATATTACTGATTGTAATCATGGGTGCTGTATGAAGTAATGAAGTACGTGAATTTACGCTGCCTGAACCTGTCGAAAGGCATGCTTGTGGAGTTCTTGTTTGAGTCTTTGGTCAGTTGTCAATCAGATTTCCTAGATTTAATCTCTGTTTGATGGCTCGAGAACAAGTTAAACGCTGACGCCTTCAGGATTTAACCAAATTGAAAAGACAAGTAAATGTACCGCTGAGGTAGACAAAAGTGTTGTCTTCAAAAAGTTTAGCGCCTGGCCGTTTTTCATCTGAGGGAATTTCGGCAGAGTCTTACGCGCTGTTTGAAACCTGGGTAAACGCGCTCACCGTTTCGGATCTCAATGCCTTACTCAGAGAAACCATTGCAGCTCGGGCTTGTAAGATCATTGCCAATCACAACTTGCACAGTCTCTATGTGTATCATCACGATCGCAAGATGCGGGATTTCTATGCAAAAGCCGCTCATATTCACGTAGACGGCATGGCGATGGTGATTTTAGGCAAGTTTTTAGGCCTGCCTTTGAAGCGAGAACATCGCGTTACCTATGCCGATTGGATCTATTCGATTATGGATGAGGCCAATCAGCATCGCTGGCGCGTATTTTATTTGGGATCTAAGCCAGGAGTTGCCGATCGCGGCGCTGAGAGGCTGCGACAGCAGTATCCGTCGCTGCAGATTGAGACCGCTCACGGCTATTTTGATGCACAGCCAAACAGCGCTGACAGTCAGCAGATTGTTGAGGCTATCAACCAGTATCGTCCGCACATCTTACTGGTGGGTATGAGCATGCCCAGGCAGGAACATTGGATTTTAGATAACTTGGATCGGCTGCAGGCCAATGTGGTTCTGCCGTCGGGCGCTGCGATTGACTACGTAGCTGGCTGTGTGCCCACGCCGCCGCGCTGGGCTGGCAAGTGGGGACTGGAATGGCTGTTCCGGCTAGTGGCCGAACCTAGACGCCTGTGGCAGCGATATCTAGTGGAGCCTTGGTTCATCCTAAAGTTACTTTTTTTGCAGTATCTGAAGCGGTTATTCTGACAATTAGCTGTCAAGAGTCAAACGAGAAGGCCCGACCTGCAACAGCCCGCGTCGTTGCCACGGCTTAACAATCTTCTGGAGATAGACAGCGTGTCACATTTGTGATTGTCACAAGATTCTCTGTAGTTTTTACTAGACAAACTAGAATGCTTACAGCCAAAGCTTTTCAGGGTTGCTTTAGTTGCCAAAACAAGATTGAGGCATCGCTAAGTTTTAGCCCTATCTCTGTAGACTTGGGTGATTTCTGCCTTATTGACTCCCCGCAAAAGCATCATCGCCGAGGAACATAAGGATGAATCATACTTTATCCAATGTCAGTTGCAACCATCTACATACACCGACATCCAGCATCAGCCACAGCGATCTCCGTGCCCCCGCTTTTTCAATCGTGCGAAAGGGCGCTGTATTCAAGTGGGCTCGCATTGCCTCACTGCTGGTTTTAGATGCCTCGTTTTTAGCGCTGGCCTGGTTAGCTGCTAACCACTGGGGCATGCCAGCAGCCTCTCCTTGGGGGCTTGAGGCGAATCCCTATTCGCTGCTGCCGGTGGTTGGCGTGATTGTCAGCATCATTGCGGCCCGTGGTCTCTATGCCGAAGGTGACAGACGGCGAGACTATGTTGGGCTTGCGAAAGCGGTCATGCTGGGCAATGCGCTGCTGCTGCTGATTGCGTTTTTCTATGCACCTCATCAGTTTGTGTCGCGATCGCACTTTCTACTTTTCTTACTGCTCAGTCTGCTGGCAACCTGCTCAGCGCATCTGCTAGTGGATTTAGGCATCAAGCTGCTGCGTCGGCAGGGCGTGATTACCTATCCGGTTTTTCTCATCGCCGATCTAGAAGATCGTAGACCGGCGGTTGATTTAATCAATCAGGAAAGCCGATATCTGATTCAAGGCGTTGCCAGCGCGCGATCGCTCGATCGATCAGAGCGGGCCGCGACGTTTGCCAGGCTCAAGCGCCTAGGCATTACCGAAGCGTTTGTCACTTGGGATGCCATCAAGCGGCGGCTGTTCCTATCCTGGCATTTCCAAAGCCGAGGCATCACCCTGCGCGTGATTCCAGTGAGGGATGAGCCCTTGTTTGAAGGCGCCAGCTGCTGGATGATTGGCGGCTTAGCCTCGCTCAGCTTTAATCCGGCCATGCTGACGGGGATAGATTTTCAAATCAAGCGCATCTTTGATTTTTGCTGCGCTCTGCTGATTTTGATGCTGGCATCGCCGCTCTATCTGGCGATCATGCTGCTGATTAAGCTAGATTCACCCGGACCGCTTTTTTACAAACAGACGCGCGTCGGGCTGCACGGCAATCGCTTCGAAGTCTGGAAGTTTCGCAGTATGGTCGTCGATGCCGATCAGCGACAGAAGGAGCTAGAGGCCTTCAACAAGACCAAGGACGGCATTCTATTCAAAATGGAAGACGATCCTCGCATTACTCGGGTCGGCAAGTTCCTCAGAAAGTACAGCCTAGACGAGCTGCCGCAGCTGTTCAATGTGCTCATGGGGCAGATGAGCCTGGTGGGGCCGCGTCCGCTGCCGCTGCGAGATGTGGAAAAGTTTGCTGAGCATCACTTCATTCGCCATGAGGTGCTGCCAGGCATTACCGGGCTTTGGCAGGTGTCAGGTCGCTCAGATATCGAAGATTTTGAAGATGTGATCAAGCTAGATTTGCAATATATTGAGCGCTGGTCGCTGTGCTTAGATCTGTCGATTCTATTGAAGACCGTAGGCGTAGTTCTGAAGAAGTCTGGTGCCTACTAGCGGCTGATTTTTGCTCTCTCTTAGCTATGCGCTTTTTGTTCCCGGCGGCTAGTCAGCTTTAGAGCGATATCACTAACGCAAGACGCGGAGGTAGTCATACTCTCCGCGTCTTGCCTGTTGCTGCAGGCAGCTTAAAATTTTGGTCAGAGAAGATATGGCGGTTCCCAGTTGAGATCAATACATTTTGATGATCAAGGGGGAAGGGGGAAGGGGAAATTGAACCCTATTCGAAAATCCTAAACAGGAAGTTGAGCGGACCCAGCAGGCGCTGAGCGAAGTCTAGCACTGAACCGGTTGTGGATTTGGGCACCACAACGACGTCTCCATCCTGCACCTGATAGGTGTCTACCAGATTTCTGAGGTCGACGACCTCCTGCTCGACTTCGCCGGCGTCGTTCATCCGAATAAAGGCCACTTCGCTCAGCTTGGCGTCTTCGGTGGGGCCACCAGCGATCGCAATGGCGCTAGAGAGCGAGCTGTTGGGCGGCACCGGCACCTCACCCGGATCGGTCACTTCGCCCACAACGCGCACCCGCACTGTTTCTGGCGATAGGCTAGAGCGAGCAAGCAGCCGTCGATCTAACAGTTCGCCTTCTTCTAAGCGCGGGACAAAGACCAGATCTCCATCTCGCAGCAGCAAATCTTCCGGCAGCGTCTCAGACCAGAGCGCGTCCCAAAGGTTGACCTGCGTTCTGACCGTCTGACCGCTGGGCAAGGCCCGCATGACCACCACGTCGCGAATATCGGCCATGCGCGTTACCCCGCCTGCCTGAACCAGGGCCGTGCTGACAGAGGGCGGCCCAGAAACCTCACCGCCGCTGCGAGAGACGGTGCTGGTTTCACCCTGCAGCTGGATGGGTCCGGGACGATAGACTTCACCAGAGACGTTCACCACGACCGGCCGCAGCGCGTTCAGCGTGACAGACACATAAGGATCGACCAGCAGCCGGTCTAGAATAACCGTCAGCTCCTGCGTGAGCTGCTCAGTGGTGCGGCCGGCGGCCGGCACTTTGCCCACCAGCGGTAGCGTAATTGTGCCGTCTGGCAGAATGGTCACCGGACCGGTATATTCCTCAAAGCCGTAGACGCGCACTTCAATCTGATCGCCGGGGCCTAAAATGTAGGCCGATGCAGCTGAGCCCAGGGCTGGCGTCACCACAGCTGGCGGAGCAGCCTGGCTAGTCTCTTCTGAGAGATCGGGGAGCGACTGGGCAGCAGCAGGAAGGGCGCTGAGGCACAGCAGCCCAAACGCGATCGCAAACGGCCGGCTGAGGGGTTGGCTAAACTTGTGCATTGCTAAAAACTGGGGATGCTGTGAAAGGTGAGCTTGAATACCAGCGAGTAACTGTTGTTGAGCTAAGGTTGGGCTGAGGTTGGGTTAGTATTGCGCCAGGCTTACTGGAGCCATCCGGCTCAGCCGTCGGGTATCGAGCCGGCTTAGCGAGTCGTTCTGACAGCCGAATTCTCCGAGGTTGAGAGTCCCATGAGCGCCTCCTGATTCTGACGGATCACATATTCCTGGTTGTAGTAGAAATAGCGATCGGGTTTACTGGTTACCTTGACGCCGTTAGCGACGAGTCCCAGTACTTTCTGTTGAGACTGAGTTATCAAGGTTTTAGTTGCATTGATGCTATCGATGTCGACCAGCCCCGGCTGCATGACCAGCAGCAGCCCGTCTGTGTTTCTGCCCAGCGTCAGCGTATCGGCCAGCCCTAGAACGGGCGGCGTATCAATGATGATATAGTCATAAACTTTGGCGCACTCCTGCAGCAGCGCCGCCAGCTGCTTGGACTCTAAAATAGCCAGCGGATTCGGCGGGATGACGCCAACCGGCAGCACGTGCAGGCTAGGTTCTTTAGCAAAAATTGCCTGCTTGAGCGGCAGCTGCCCCGCCACGACGTTGCTCAAACCCTGCAGATTGGGCGTATCCCAGACGTGATCTAGGTTCTTTAGCAAAAATTGCCTGCTTGAGCGGCAGCTGCCCCGCCACGACGTTGCTCAAACCCTGCAGATTGGGCGTATCCCAGACGTGATGCTGAACGGGATTGCGCATATCGGCGTCAATGATCAAAACCAAATGGCCCAGCTGCGCTAGCGTGAGGGCCAAGTTAGCAGCAACTTCCGATTTGCCTTCACCCGCCCCGGCGCTGGTTACCGTAATGGTTTTGAGCGGCTTATCAATGTAGGAGAACTTGAGATTTGCCTGCAGTGCCTGATAGGCTTCGATGGTCGGCACAGGCTGCGGCTCTCTGACTAAAATAGAGGGAATCTCAGCATTTTTCTGTGCCGTTCGTGAGAGCTTTTTCCAAGCCGGAATCACGCCCAGTAGCGGATAGCCATAGCGCTCTTGACCTTCTCGAACGGTTTTGACAGAGCGATCGACTAAATCAATCAAGAAGGCAGCGCTAATGCCTAGCAAGATGCCTAGCATTGCTCCAGTGGCAACGTAAAGCTTGGTCGAAGGCGCAATTGGGTTATCGGGCACCAGCGCTGGTGAAACGACGCGGGCATTGCCCATATTCTGATTTTCTAGCACCTGGGCCTGCTGTAAGTTTTCCAGCAGCGTCTCGTAGGTAGTTTGAGCCGCATTTAGCTGACGCTCTAGCTCTCGCTGTCGCTTTTCCAGGCTGGGCAGCGCCTGAGCCCTTTGCTGCTGGTTGCTCTGAGCGCCGGTTAAGAGCTCAAGCCGCTCTGCTAAACCCGCGCGTTCGGCTTCGAGGCTCAAAAACTGAGCAATCAGCCCCTGCTCTAAAGTGCCCGCCTGCAGGTCGGCAGCCGGCAGCGCCGATGCGCTATTGCCCAGCGCTATACCAATGCGCTCCTGCAAGAGACGACTCAGCGCATTTTCCTGTCGTCGTAGGGCTGCGATCGCCGGGTGATCTTCTTCGTAGCGGGTTCGCTCTAGCGCCAGCTGCGATTCTACTGTCTGCAGCTGCACGAGCACCTCCTGGACGCCCGGTGACTCGGTGACTAGCCCAACCGCATAGGCTTCCTGCGGGTTGAGCTGTAGCTTCTGCTGAATCTGGGCGAGCTGCGCGCCGGTATCGGCTAGATCTGCCTTCAGCTGCGTAAGCGAATCATCGAGCGTTGAGAGAATCTCGACCGTGTTGCGAGACTCTTCTCCGAGATCGACAATGCTGTTGGCCTCTTTGAAGTCGCGCAGGGCGGATTCAGCAGCGCCGACCTGCGCTTCGGTCTCGGGCAGCTGTTCAGAAATGAACTCCTGAGCGGCGACGGCTGCGGCCCGGTTAACCTGAATGTCATTCTGAATGTAGATCCCCATGATGGTGTTGACCACCGTTGCCGCCAGCTCTGGGTCGGGCGATGTGTAGCTGATCTCTAACACATCGGTACCGGGGACGCCTTTAACGCCAAGATTGGACAGGAAAGAAGAAGGCTGCAGCAGCTCGCCCTCGCTGTTGGTCATTTGCAGCTCTTGGATCACCTGCTCTGCGATTGGAATCGAGCGAAAGACCTCAACCTGAGTGTCGAGCGGATTATCGTTGTTGGTCAGCGCTTTAATTTCGCGAGCGGCCCCGTCTATGCCAATCAAAGAGGAGGTCTGGTTAGATTCAAACAGCAGCTTGGCCTGCGCTTCGTAGATTTCATCCTTTGAAGACACTGCTAGGGCCGATAGCGCCGTGGTCAGTCCGCAGACGGCCACCACCACCAGCCAGCGCCGCTTTAAGATCTGCCAGTATCGCTGCAGATCAATCTCGTCTTTATCAGCTTCTTTGGCAAAGGAGTCTTTGAATTTCATAGATACTCACTGGCACAAGATAGCGGCGGCGATCAAAAATTCTGCTGCCTAGGCAACTGGCGATAATTAGCAACCCTGATTCAGATACGCGGATTTTTATATACGGGTTCAGCATATCTGCAGTCTATTCTACTGAAGCTACCTATACCTTCAGCAAAAAAGTGGGCCAAAAGGCAATCTGGCCAATAGGCTGACTCAAGCGTTTCAAACAAAGGCTGTAGACGGGCTATCCCTGGTAAACTATTCACGCCAAAGCGGTCAGAACAGCGATGGTGAGGCAGCGTCATCGGGAGCTTCCCTACGCGACTCTACTGCTTGAGCCTTCGGCAAATTTACGGACAGGGCAACGCACTCACTTTAGTGTATGCGTTTACCGGCAGGATGTCATTAGACCGGCCTAGCGCTAGATATCGCTGGGTCGGCCTCATGTCGACGGCGCTGGCGGACGCTGCAGACAGTAGAGGGTCAACAGCAGCAGCAAAATCGCGCCGGTCAGATATTTGAAAGGGGCAGGGACGAAGGGACTGGGTGAAAAAAAGCCTTCAATCACGCCGGCAATCACCAGCATGGGAACAATGCCGTAGACCAGCTTAGCCGCCTGCAGCCCGTAGATACGCAGCGCGTCTAAACGGCGATAGCGCCCCGGCAGTAAGATGCCTCTCGCCAGCAGCAGCCCGGCACCGCCCGCCAAAAAAATAGCCGGCAGCTCTAGCGCACCGTGCGGTAGGACAAACGCCCAAAGCTCGTAGGCCAGATTAGTCTGGGCAACCAGCGTGGCAACCGCGCCAATCATCAGGCCGTTAAAGCTCATGAGAAAGAGGGTAAACACCCCCGGCGGCGTCACCATAGGCACGGTGGGTAAATAGAAGGCGACGCCGCCGCAGATAGCCCTAAGCGCAACACTGATGTTGTTGATCATGATGGCGCTTGAGGCAACCGGCTCTCTACCTAAGATAGAGACGGTCCACAGCTCTTGAGTGGCGCGCACCTGCTCCACAAAATCAGGCCCCAGCACCAGCGACAAGAAGGCCGGATCTTGCCAGCCGTACCACCAGCCGATCAGCCCGCTGAGGCCAAACAGCAAGGCCGCGATCGCAATGTAGCCCCAGCACTGCTGCACCACGGCTGGAAAGCCGTAGCGATAAAATGCGATCGCCGCTCGCCAGTCCTGCCGGCGTGAGCCCTGATAGATTTGGCTGTAGCTGCGCGAGGTCAGCTGCTGCAGCTGGCGAACCGTCTCTGGGCCAACCTGCTGCGTACGCGCTCGGGCCAAATCGCCTGAGACGGAGCGGTAAAGGCTTGCTAGCGTCTTGATCTGAGCGGTGTCAAGCGACTTTAGACCGCGCGACTCTGCCTGCCGCAGCAGCCCGTCTAGCTGCTGCCAGCTGGGTTCACGTCGTGCTATCCAGCGTTTAATGTTCATAACAGTTCGTGACGAGCCGCCATCGCTTCACTTAAGATAGCTTCGACGTTTGCTTTTCGGCCAATGACTGCTAATTCAACCAGCCCGCTGCGTCCGTTGAATGTCGGCAATGTTGTCAGTGCCGGTCTCAGCCTCTATCGCACGCACTTTAAGGCCTATACCGGGCTCAGTGCCAAGGCGCTGCTGTGGTATCTGGTGCCAATCTACGGCTGGGCTAAGGCGATTACGATTGCCGGGCAGATTGGCCGACTCGGATTTCGCGAACTGATTCATCAGCCTGAGCCGCTGCCTACGGCCTATGCTCAAGTGCAGCCGCGCCTATGGGCGTTTTTGGGCGTGACTATTTTAGTGACCTTAATCCAGATTGTCGTCAACTTTGCTGCCTCGATTGTGGGCACGCTTCTACTGTTTCCAATCATGCTGCTGCCTTCGATTGTGGGTGAAGTGGGCGCAGCGCTATCTAGCCTGCTGAGCGTAGCTATGCAGATTCTGCTGCTGTTGGTACAGCTGTGGTTTCAAGCGCGCTTCATGCTGTACGACCTGGCAATCGCAGTAGAAACTGACAGCGAGGCAGTCTCCTCAATCGGTCGCAGCTGGCGGCTGACGCAGGGCTCTGCCTTTCGGGTACAGGGCGTGCTGCTGCTGAGCTACCTGATTATGGCACCCATCTATATCCTGACTTCAATTCCCCTAATGTTTACCTTTCCGCTGCTGGCCCGGCTGTCGGTTGGCGCGCCTGAAACGGAAATAGCTAGCCTGGCGGCGCTGGTGGCGCTAGCCTTTCTGATTTTCTTCATTCTGCTGCTGGTCGCCGGCATTTTCACGATGCCGTTTTACCAGTCGATTAAAGCAGTGCTCTACTACGATCTGCGCAGTCGGCGCGAAGGACTCGACATTCAGCTTGCCGATCGGGGGCCAGCAGATGAGCCTGTTTAATACCGTTACGATTCAAACACCTGAGAGCGTTGAGCTAGAGTTTACGCTGGCCGGCATCGGCAACCGCGCCCTGGCGCTGCTGGTTGACTATGTAGTGCTGGCCTTGCTCATGAGCCTGGTTTCATTTTTAGCCACGTTTCTGCGCGAGCAGGTGGTCAATCTGGCAACGGTCATCGGCGGCACCAGTCAGATTGAGCTCTGGCTAGCGGCGATCGCAGCGGTGCTGCTAGCGGCGATCTATCTAGGCTACTTTGCCGGCTTTGAGAGCGTCTGGCAAGGACAAACGCCCGGCAAGCGCTGGGCCAAAATTCGCGTCATTAGCGACGATGGCAAGCCTGAAGGCGTGTTTCAAGCGACGCTGCGATCGCTGCTGCGTCCGGTAGACGACATTTTATTTATTGGCTTTTTTTTCATCATCTTTAGCGCCCAAGAGAAGCGCATCGGCGACTGGCTAGCGGGTACGCTGGTAGTGCAGAATGAACGCCCAGCTGCCTCAGCGCTAGCGGTGTCTGAAGCTGCCAAAACCGTCGCGCGCCAGCTCGATCGCGCCGCTAGCGTCGACAACCTGATGCCCAGCGACTTTGCCACCCTGCGCGAATATTTGCAGCGGCGGCCGCTGCTGCTGCCAGCAGCAAAATCAGAGCTTGACCTGAAGCTAGCGCGCGAGATTAAGCAGATTATTGAGCTCGAGACCCTGCCGCAGGAGATGACGGCTGAGACCTTTCTAGAAGCCGTGTATTGGGCCTATCAGGAGCGAGCCCCCTTCGACCACGCTCAGGGCTAGAGCCGCTGAGAGCGTCCCTGCATTTCTTCGATTTCGAGCAGGCTAACAATGACGGCAGCAATCGGAATCGACAGAAAAATGCCGAGGATACCAGCAATGCGGGCACCGACAATTAGGGCAAAGAAGATAATCACCGGGTTAATATTAACCGAATCACGCATGACGCGAGGCATGAGGATATTCTCTTCAATCTGCTGCAGCGTGATACAAATCAGCAGCGCCTTGAGCGCCGTGCCGACCCCCTGAGACAGCAGCAGCAGCGAAATCAGCGAAACGCCCATCGTTGCCCCAATGCCGGGAATCAGATCAAATAGACCGGCAATCACGCCCAGCGTTAGCGCGTAGGGAATCTGCAGCGTCATATCAGTTGTAAAAGATGA